>CANODN010000236.1 GCA_947564765.1 uncultured Roseburia sp.
TCCATCCCGTCCCGCTCCACAGTGGCGGTTTTGGGAGCCAGGTTCATCAGTTTGGTAATGGCATCCGACGTCTTGCCCTTTGCACGCGCCTCCAGTGTCTTACCCAATGTAATAAGGGTCAGGATCATGCCTGATGATTCAAAGTAAAGGTCCATCATAAAGCTGTGGACCGTTGCCATATCCCCATGCCCTAAGCCAATGCCGATCTTGTAGATGGCATAAATCCCGTAAACCGCCGCCGCACTGGAACCTATCGCAATCAGGGAATCCATGTTCGGCGAAGCCAGAAACAATGTCTTAAAGCCTGTCCGGTAATATTTGAAATTGATAAATACCACAGGAATCACCAAAAGGAACTGTGTGAAGGCAAAGGTCATGGCGTTTTCCATTCCCAGCAGAAAGCCGGGCAGAGGCCAGCCCATCATGTGCCCCATTGAAATATAAAACAGCGGAATTGTAAAAAGAGCAGACAACAGCAGCCGTTGTTTCATCTGCTTATATTCCGCCTGGGCCGTACTGATTTCCGGTTTTGCCGTCCGGTTTTCTGTGAGGCCCTTTTCCTGGATTCCGGCGGGCGTTTTAAGAAATGCCCCATACCCGGCCTTTTCAACAGCCTGTACAATCCCCGCCGCATCCAGGACCGATTCATCATAAGAAGCAACCATGCTGTTTTTAAGCAGATTAACAGATACTTCTTGTATTCCGGGCAGCTTTGCCACACTCTTTTCTATTCTGGAAGAACAGGCCGAGCAGGTCATACCCGTAATGTCGAATTGATCCTTATGCAAAATCATCCCTTCTTTCTTAATGAATATTTTGTGTGCCAGTCCCCTTCCCCCGTGGGGAACCATGAACCGTTATGATAAGGGGCGTTTGGTATCTTTGGGGGAAAAATACCTGCCGCCCCGTTCACAAGGTCTGCACGAAAGGCCATCCAGTGACCAGCTATCATTATAGCCATTGGATTTCCCGTTTGTCCGCTCCATAGAGAAGCCTTTTTTATCCAAAAGGAAATATCTTTTTTGCGGATAATCCAATCAGAAGTGTTTCAAATCCAAAGAGGAATATCGCCTCCAAACCCATTGACGCCAAACGTTTTTACGGCTATACTCTGCTTGCGAACGATTAAACAATCTTTTAATTGTTCAGCCATGTCAAACCAACCAAATGAATAAAGAAAGGAGGTCTTTCGCTATGAAAAAGACCATTAAACTCATTGATCTGGATTGCGGCCACTGTGCTGACAAGATTCAGAAGGCCGTACAGAAAATCGAGGGCGTCGCTCATGTGGAGGTCAATTTCCTTAACCAGAAGATGGTTCTGGAAGCGCCTGACGAGAGATTCGACGATATTTTGGCCGAAGCGAAGGCATTGATTAAAAAGATCGAGCCGGATGTAACTGTTAAGGTATGATGAACGCTGGACGCCGGCTGCCATTCTGGTAGCCGGTGTCTTTTGGAAAGGAGAATTTTATTATGACACGAAAACAAAAACGTCTGCTGACACGTATTATCGTGGCCGCAGTCCTGTTTCTTTGCGGGAACCTCATTCCCCTGCCTGAATGGGCCGAAATGGGGGTATTCCTGATCTGCTATGCTGTTGCCGGCTGGGATATTGTCTGGAAAGCAGTCACAAATATCCTGCATGGGCAGGTATTTGACGAAAACTTCCTTATGACGATTGCCACCGTAGGCGCACTGATCTTAGGCGAACATTCAGAAGGCGTGGCTGTTATGCTGTTTTATCAGGTAGGGGAATGGTTTCAGTCTTATGCCGTTTCCAAGTCCCGGAAATCCATTACAAGCCTTATGGACATCCGGCCAGACTATGCCAATGTAGAAAGGGACGGAAAACTGGTCCAGGTAGACCCTGACGAGGTAAAAATTGGCGATACAATTATTGTGAAACCCGGAGAGCGTGTACCTCTGGACGGAAAGATTATCAAAGGCGTTTCTGCTCTTGATACTTCTGCGCTGACAGGTGAATCCATGCCCCGTGAAGTAGAGCCGGGAATGGACGTTATCAGCGGTTGTATCAATCAGACAGGTATTCTTACCATAGAGACCACAAAGGAATTTGGAGAATCCACAGTCGCCAAAATCCTTGACCTGGTGGAAAATGCAAGCGACAAAAAAGGCAGGACAGAAAACTTTATCAGCCGGTTTGCCAGATACTATACGCCAATCGTTGTATTTGCTGCTCTGGCCTTGGCAATCCTGCCTCCGATTTTCCTGCAGCAGCCTTTTGGCATATGGATTTACAGGGCATTGACCTTCCTGGTTATTTCCTGCCCCTGCGCACTGGTGATCTCCATTCCGCTTAGTTTCTTTGGCGGTATCGGCGGTTCCTCCAAAATCGGTGTTTTGGTTAAGGGGAGCAACTATCTGGAATCTCTGGCTCATGCGGAGGTAGTGGTCTTTGACAAAACAGGCACCCTGACAAAAGGCTCCTTTGCTGTCAGTGAAATCCATGCTGTAGATGTGAAAGATTCACAGCTTTTGGAGATGGCCGCATATGCAGAGGATTATTCCAACCATCCTATTTCTCTTTCCATCAAGGCAGCCTACGGAAAAAAGATTGACAATTCCCGAATCACTGATGTTCAGGAAATTGCCGGCCACGGTGTCCAGGCAGTGATTGACGGAAGGAAGATTCTCGCCGGCAACGCAAAACTCATGGAGAGGGAACATATCAAATATGCCCCATCTTTTTCCGTAGGTACGGTCGTTTATCTGGCCTGCGACGGAACATACGCCGGATGTATTGTGATTGAGGATGAAATCAAGGCTGACGCAGCCGCTGCTATTAAAAATCTGAAATCCTTCGGTATCCGCAGGACAGTCATGTTGACCGGAGATGCGGATGCAGTCGGCAAAAAAGTAGCCGGACGCCTCGGTCTGGATCAGGCATATACCGAACTTCTCCCGGCTGATAAAGTTGACCGTGTGGAGGATTTGCTGAAAGAAAAAAGTGAAAAAGGCAAGCTGGTATTTGTCGGTGACGGTATCAATGACGCTCCCGTGCTGGCAAGAGCCGATGTAGGTATCGCTATGGGCGGCCTGGGTTCTGACGCCGCCATTGAAGCTGCCGATGTTGTCCTGATGACAGACGAGCCTTCCAAGATTGCAGCGGTAATGAAAATCGCCCGCAAGACGATCCGCATTGCAAACCAGAATATTGTGTTTGCCCTGGGCGTCAAATTCCTGGTGCTCATTTTGGGCGCTCTCGGTAAGGCAAATATGTGGGCGGCTGTGTTTGCCGATGTAGGCGTCTCCATCATTGCGATTCTGAACGCCATCCGGGCTATGCGGGTAAAGCATCTGGACAGATCGGCCAAACGGTAATGCCATTGTTTCCAAAAAAATGCGCCGTCCTCTTATTATGGCAGACGGCGCATTTCATTTATAAATTTGTCGGACAGGATATTTTGAACAGGGCATCAATCGATTTGTGCAACTGTTTTGCCTGGGGTGTATCGGCCAATGAGTAGTAAACTTCTTTTCCATCCCTGCGCCCGGTTATGATCCCG
>CANODN010000237.1 GCA_947564765.1 uncultured Roseburia sp.
CGTTGCCGCCAACAGATTTTGAGTCTGCCTCGTCTGCCAATTCCGACACGCCGGCGTATCTGTCCGTTTGACCGGACAAATGGTATATTAGCATATTATTGCCAAAATTACAAGGGTTTTTTCATATTTTTCAGAATATCAAAACAATCAAAGGTTGCAAAGTAATCCTCCGGTGTCTCTGCCCTGCGGATTAATGCAAAGCTTCCGTCCTCCTTTAACAGAATCTCTGCCGATTTTAATTTGCCGTTGTAATTGTATCCCATGGCAAATCCGTGGGCTCCCGTATCATGGATCACCAGAAGGTCTCCTTTATCAATTTTCGGCAGCATACGGTCAACGGCAAATTTATCGTTGTTTTCGCACAGAGAGCCTGTGATATCATATTTGTGGTCGCAAACCGTATTGTCTTTGCCCATTACGGTAATGTGATGATACGCGCCGTACATCGCCGGGCGCATCAGATTTACGGCACAGGCGTCTGTTCCGATATACTCCTTATGGGTGTGCTTCTCATGAATTGCCTTTGTCACAAGATGTCCGTAAGGTCCCATCATATAACGGCCCATTTCCGTATAGAGAGCTACATCCGAAAGACCTGCCGGAACCAGGATTTCCTCGTATACTTTGCGCACGCCCTCTCCAATCGCACGAATATCGTTTGGCGTCTGCTCCGGCGTATAAGGAATCCCCACGCCGCCGGACAAATTGATAAAACGGATATCGCATCCGGTGGCCTCCTTTAATTCCACCACCGTTTCAAATAAGGTTTTGGCCAGAATCGGATAATAATCATTCGTCACGGTATTGCTTGCCAGAAATGCATGGACGCCGAATTTTTTCGCACCTTTTTCCTTCAAAATCCGAAAGCCTTCAAATAACTGCTCTTTGGTAAAACCATATTTGGCATCACCGGGATTATCCATAATGCTGTTGCTGATTTTAAATACGCCGCCAGGATTGAAACGGCAGCTGATGGTTTCGGGAATCCTGCCGATGGTTTTTTCCAGAAATTCGATATGGGTAAAATCGTCCAAATTAATGGTTGCCCCAATCTGATCCGCAAAAACAAATTCCTCTGCCGGCGTATCATTGGAAGAAAACATGATTTCTTCACCGGAAAATCCCAAAGCATCGGACAGCATCAGCTCTGTCATGGATGAGCAGTCGCAGCCGCAGCCGTATTCCTTCAATATATTAATTAAAAACGGATTGGGATTTGCTTTCACCGCAAAATATTCCCGGAATCCTTTGTTCCATGCAAAGGCCTCATTCACTGCTTTTGCATTTTCCCGTATGCCTTTTTCATCATATAAATGAAAGGGCGTGGGATATTCTTTTATAATCTCCTGCAGTTTTTCGTATGTTACAAATGGTTCTTTTTTCACGTTGTGATGCTCCTTTCCTTATTATTGTGCGTTTTTCTGCACATAGAGGGATACCTGGGGGTATTTCCTTATTATTGTGCGTTTTTCAAAAGCTGAATTAATTTTATCTCATTGCGCATAGAATCCTTAAATACCTGTACAAAATTCGGCTGGCCGGAATACAGACAAGTGCTGCTCTCTCCCTTGCCGAATTCTCCTGTAAGCACATTTGCCGAGTCCGAAATAACGCCGATCTGCTGCTTTTTATCCTCTGTCTGATAAAAGCGGATTCCTGCAAGCTCCAAGGGTGCATCTGTTAAAATAACGACTTTTCTTCCGTTTGCCGCAGCCTCCTGAATCTCTTTTTCAAAAATCCGCACAAATTTCTCTGTCATGGAAAGATAAATTCTCTGCCCGGCTCCTTCGATCATATTCCTGACCTTGTCCTGAATGTGCCGGTCTCCTGTAATTGTTAAATACCCTTCCGCTTCCGTCTCTGGTTTTGGCATTTCCTGCTCAAGCTCCAGTTTGATCTCTTCTAAGGCGTGTATCTTATTGGAGCAGAATTCCCGAATATTCACGGCATAATATTTCACAGCCGTCCCTTCTTCCGCATAGGCTGCGCCTTTATCCGCCAGCCCGGCCAGTGCATTGTACGCGTTGGAACGGGAAATCCCCGTCTGCTTCGCTGCTTCATAACCGGTCAATCCGGCACTTCTGGCCAGCACAAGGTAAAGCACCGCCTCCTGCCTTGTCATTCCAAAGCACATCAACCGTTCAATCAATCTGTTTGTTTCCATAGTTTCCTCTATAATGATATAGTACAATTGCTTACCGGAGTTTTATTAGTAGTTCTTTATAGGAACACTATATTGCTTTTCCCTATGCATGTCAAGCGTTTTTTCACAGTGCTATACAAATATACTCTGAATCAGAAACATATACAGCACCGTTCCCACCCCGATACTCAAAAGATTATTTCTCTTCCATATATGTAACACCACCACCGCAAGTCCGGCAATCAGCTCCGGCGCCGCATGGGGCCAGACAAACAGATTCACAGACTTCAGGCAGTAAATCACCAGCATTCCGATCACTGCCGGAGGCAGCGCCGCTCCCAGATATTTTACAAGAGGCGGTATTTCCTTCCCTTTTGGAAAAAGCAAAAACGGAATCACTCTGGTTGCAAAGGTAACAATACTTACCACGATAATAATCAGTAAGGAACGCTCCACACTAATCGGCATGAGACGCAACCCCCTTTTCAATATATTTTCTTCCGGAAACAAGACATAGCATAATACAGATCATAGAAGGCAGAACAAAGTTGTCAATGCCAAATACCAGCCGCAGTGCAATCGTAGAGACAACGCCGATTACAGCCGGAATCCGCTTGCCTCCGGCCAGCCACTGTTCCACAAAGATCACAATAAACAACGCTGTCATGGCAAAATCAATTCCTTCTGCATTAAACGGAATCACCGCCCCGGCAATTGCCCCAATGGCCGAGCCTGCAATCCAGTAAAGATGATCCAAAAGCGCAATGGCGAAGAGGAATTGATCCTCCCGCACTCCTTCTGGAATCTTCGTCGTACAAAGCAGAGAATAGGTCTCATCTGTTAAGGAAAAAATCATATAAGGCCTCTTTTTTCCCGTTTTTGCGAATTTCTCCAACAACGAAAGACCATAAAAAATATGACGCACATTTACCATAAACGTCATAAAAATCACATTCAAAAATCCCACTCCGGGAGCAAAAAAATTAACTGCCAGATACTGCCCGCTTCCTGCATACACCACAATACTCATAAAAACTGCCCAAAAAACGTTATATCCCTTTTCCTGAAACATAACGCCGAATGCCAGGCCAATGAACAGATATCCCGTCAAAACCGGTATCGTATACGGAAATGCAGTCCGAAATGCCAGACCATATCCTCCTCTTTTTTCCTGTTCCATTCTTCACCCTTCTTTCTGGTCGACTGACAAGCCGGTTTCAAATATTCTCTAAATTTTACACTATGCTTTTTTAAAATTCAACATATAAAAAGAAAAATTCCAAATATTCAGCGGGAGATTTCACAATCTTTGAAAAAAATGCAATTGGAAATTTGTTGGAAGTGTCCATTTACAAAAAACAACGTAAGGGGTATTATAATCCTG
>CANODN010000238.1 GCA_947564765.1 uncultured Roseburia sp.
AATCAGACAATCACAACCAAAGGAGTGGTCGTATGACAGATAACGAAAAATTAGATTTAATTCTTCAAAAGGTAACAGGATTAGATCAGAAGGTAACAGATTTAGACCAAAAAGTAACAGGGTTAGATCAGAAAGTAACAGATTTAGACCAAAAAGTAACAGGATTAGATCAGAAGGTAACAGATTTAAATCAAAAAGTAACAGTTCTCAAAAATGATGTTACAGATATTAAATTGACAATTGAAAATGAAATACGTGTCAATATTCAGCGTGTAGCAGAAGGACATCTTGATCTGTCAAGAAAGCTGAATGAATGTATAAAAATCTCAAGCGATATAAAAGACAAACAGGAAATACAGGATATATAAATTAATATGCATAACAGCAAACTGAGAGCCTTATAACAAAATAATAAAAGCGATTGTAAGAACAGCAACGAATAAATTTATAGAACAAAACAGTCAGAAAAGGATATTTCGTAAAGGAGTATCCTTTTTTATGCCTAAAAAATTTGATTTCATACCTGAAATGAGATATTATAGTAAACGGAGTCTATCATACAGGCAGAAAAGAGGAAATACTCTCCGAGTATCCCTTTATGCCAAAAAGGCAGGCAGAAAAGAGGAAATTATGAGTGAGAACAGATATTTAACGTTTGCTCTGGGAAAAGGCAGACTTGCAAAACAGACACTGGAGATGTTTGAAAAAATCGGCATCACCTGTGAAGAAATGAAGGATAAAAGCACCAGAAAGCTGATTTTTGTCAATGAAGAATTAAAATTAAGATTTTTTCTTTCCAAAGGGCCGGATGTACCTACCTATGTAGAATACGGCGCTGCCGATATCGGTGTAGTGGGCAAGGATACGATTATAGAGGAAGGTAGAAATATTTACGAGGTGCTGGATCTGGGATTTGGAAAGTGCCGCATGTGCGTCTGCGGTCCCAAAAGCGCAGAGGAGCTTTTAAAACATCATGAACTGATTCGGGTGGCGACCAAATATCCGAGAATTGCAAAGGATTATTTTTATAACAAAAAGCATCAGACCGTAGAGATCATTAAATTAAACGGTTCTATTGAGCTTGCACCCATTGTAGGACTTTCGGAGGTCATCGTGGATATTGTAGAAACGGGCTCTACGCTGAAAGAAAACGGATTGCTCGTACTGGAGGAGGTCTGCCCGTTATCTGCCAGAATGGTGGTCAATCAGGTCAGCATGAAAATGGAAAACGAGCGTATTACAAAGCTGATTACAGATTTAAAATCTGTAATCGAACATCAATAAAAATAATATAAGAAAAACCTCAGAAGATTTTTCTAAATAACAGGAATCCGCATGCCAAAATAGCGTAAAACGCTGCGAGGAGGTAAGAGATGAGAACATTAGAGCTAACCAGTGAAACAAAACAAAACATTTTAGATGATCTGTTAAAAAGAAGTCCCAATCACTATACAGAATACGAAAGCCGGGTTGCCGATATCATTGTGGCAGTCAGGGAAAAGAAGGATGCAGCAGTTTTCGGCTATACAAAGCAGTTTGACGGAGCTGATCTTACGGCAGACAATGTAAAGGTAACAGAAGCAGAAATTCAAAAAGCGTATGAGCAGGTAGATGAAAAGCTGCTGGCAGTCATCCGCAAGGCAAAAGAAAACATCCGTATTTATCATGAAAAACAAAAACAATACAGCTGGTTCGACAGTGAAGAATCCGGCATTATTTTAGGACAAAAGGTAACGCCGATTCAGACAGTGGGCGTATACGTGCCAGGCGGAAAGGCGGTGTATCCTTCCTCTGTGCTGATGAATGTTATTCCGGCAAAAGTGGCAGGCGTAAGCCGTATTATTATGACAACGCCGCCGGAGGCAGACGGCAGTGTTTATGCCTCTACGCTGGTTGCCGCAAAAGAAGCCGGTGTGGATGAAATTTATAAAGCAGGAGGCGCTCAGGCCATTGCTGCAATGGCTTTCGGAACAGAAAGCATTCCAAAAGTGGACAAGATTGTCGGACCGGGCAATATTTACGTTGCCCTTGCCAAAAAAGCGGTATTCGGCTATGTCAGCATTGATTCCATTGCCGGTCCCAGCGAGATTTTGGTTTTGGCAGACGAAACGGCAAATCCGAAATTTGTGGCGGCAGATCTGTTGTCCCAGGCGGAACATGACGAGCTAGCATCTGCGATTTTAATTACTACAAGCAAAGAGCTGGCAGAAAAAGTATCCGAAGAAATTGACCGGTTTACGGCGGTGTTATCCAGAAAAGAAATTATCCTGAAATCTTTGGAAAATTACGGATATATTCTGGTGGCAGAAACATTGGAAGAGGCCATTGAGGCAGCCAATGACATCGCATCGGAGCATCTGGAAATTGTGACAAAAAATGCCTTTGAGGTCATGACAAAGATCCGCAATGCCGGGGCAATCTTTATCGGAGAATACAGCTCGGAGCCTTTGGGCGATTATTTTGCGGGACCGAATCACGTACTGCCCACAAACGGCACGGCAAAATTTTTCTCACCCCTGGGGGTAGATGATTTTATCAAGAAATCCAGCATTATTTCTTATTCCAGGGAGGCGCTTGCGCCGGTATATCAGGATATCGTACAGTTTGCAGAATGCGAAAAGCTGACAGCCCATGCAAATTCCATTCGGGTAAGATTTGAAAAGGAGTAGAAATTATGGCAAGAGAGGCAGAAATAAAAAGAAAAACAAATGAGACGGATATTTCTTTGAAATTAGAATTAGACGGCAGCGGTGTTTCCAAAATAGATACGGGAATCGGTTTTTTTGACCATATGCTGGAAGGATTTTCCAAACACGGTTTTTTCGATCTGGAGGCCAAAGTTTCAGGAGATCTTGCAGTAGACGGACATCATACCATTGAAGATACGGGAATTGTACTTGGCACGGCGATCAAAAAAGCATTGGGAGACAAAAAGGGCATCCGGCGCTACGGCAGCTGCATTCTTCCTATGGATGAAACGCTGGTGCTTTGTGCAGTAGACCTTTCGGGAAGGCCTTATTTGGTGTTTGACGCAGATTTTACCGCAGAGCGCGTGGGATATATGGAAACGGAAATGGTGAAGGAATTCTTTTATGCCATTTCTTATAAGGCTAAGATGAATCTTCACATTAAGGTATTGTCAGGATCAAATAATCATCATATAATTGAAGGGATGTTCAAGGCATTTGCAAGAGCCTTGGACGAAGCAACCGGAATAGACGAACGAATTACCGGAATTTTATCGACAAAAGGAAGTTTATAACATGGAATTTAAAAATATTGTAGCTACGATTTATTTAAAGGACGGCAGAGCCGTAAACAGTCCGACAGACTTAACGCCTGCCGGAGATCTGTTTGAAAAAGCAGAAATTTATAATGACTGCGGCATTGATAAGATCTTTATCATTGATCTTTCCAAGGATGATGAGGAACATGAGAAGAACCTGCAGACGATTAAGGAGTTAAACCGCAATCTTGAGATTAAAGTCTGTGGGCGCCACATTGGGGCGGGTGTTTCTT
>CANODN010000239.1 GCA_947564765.1 uncultured Roseburia sp.
AAATCAGAATGTTTCTGCGGCCGAAAGAAGCTTTTTTTCTGGAAAATCGGTTTTTCATGCAGATTTCTCCCTTCTGTTTGCATCCGGACTCTTAAATCCGAAATCAGGATAATGAAGACATCATTCCCATGAGCGGCAGCATTACAGATAGCAGGATTGCTCCCACGATCAGGGAAAGAATAATGACAAGAGCAGGTTCCACCTTTGCAATCATGCTGCAAAACCGCTCGTCGATATCGGATTCATACTGCCCTGCAATGGTATGCATGACTTCGTCCAGTACGCCGGTACGGGAACCAATGACAGCCATTCTGGCATAAACATCAGTAAAGATGCCTTCATCAAGCAGCGCCTGACACAGGGGTGAACCCTCGGACACCAGATGGCAGCAACGGTCTAATCTGCGGCGGAACGGACCTTCTTCCGTTAAATTCAGTGTTTTGAGCAGGCATTCCTCCGGAGTAAGTCCGCTGCTTAAGGTAAGGGCCATACCGCTGGAAAAGCGATAAGCGGAAATTTCATCGGAAAGCTCTCTTGTTTTTGCAAAACGGTATAAAAGAGCCCGGGCAAGCTTCTGCCCTTTTGAAAATTTTGTAAGGAAAATAACAAACAGCGCCATAACAGCAAGAACGCAGGCAAATACTGTAAAATGACGGTTTAAGAATTGGCCTGTCAGGAGAAGGATTCTGGAAAAACCGGTCATTTCTGTTCCCAGCTGCTGAAATACCTGATAAAAGACAGGCATGACCTGCGTGATCAGAATCAGGATGACAAGGATCATCATAACCACCATAATAAGGGGATAGGTGACGGCGTGTTTGATCGTCTGAGCCAGATTGGCTTCTTTTTCATAATAATCTGCAAGGGAATCCATGACTTCATCCAGCTTTCCGGTCTGTTCGTCTTCTTTCCAATATGCAAGGTCTGTTCGCCGATTTTTACCATTTGAAGCAGATATTCCGGAAATACCCTGGTATCTGCAAGGGATTTGTAAAGGATTCCGGTGCGTATCATCGTTTCGTAAATCTGCGTAAGCAGTTTCTTTTCATTCAGCTCTTTTGCGTCCTCCAGCATAATACTGATCCCTTCAATAGAAGAAATGCCTGATTTTAAAATAAGCGCCATCTGTGAGCAAAAAGAGGCTGCCTCCATGTGGGACAGAGGAGTTGGTTTTGTGCTGCTCATACAATCTCCTTTCCAAAGCGGCGGTTCACCTTG
Source organism: uncultured Roseburia sp. (assembly GCA_947564765.1). Classification (GTDB taxonomy): domain Bacteria; phylum Bacillota; class Clostridia; order Lachnospirales; family Lachnospiraceae; genus Roseburia_B. The sequence continues at coordinate 1,219 of CANODN010000239.1, forward strand.
TGACCGGTCACTGTTTGTGGGTTTCATTTATTTAATAGGAATATTTTACGACGTAATTGGAACCGTCTCCGATATATTTTTTTACGGAAGCGGCGCTGTTGCCGGCTGCCAGTGTGGGGTCCATAAGTGTCCAGGATTTTCCGTCAAACTGGATGATGTTATCCACCCATCCGGATTCTTTGACATAAGCGCTGATCCAGGCATGATAGGCTTCGCCGGAATAACCGACTTCCAGCTTTGTGGGGATTCCCTGGGAGCGCAGCATGGCGCTCATCACTGCGGCGTAGTCAAAGCAGATTCCCTTTTTGGCTTGCAGTGTTTCGTCTACGGATGGAAGATATCCGTAAGAGACATTCTGTGCTTTTTCCTCATCATAGGAAATCTCCTCCGTCACATAATGATAAATGTGTTCAATCGCTTCGAGATCGGAGTAGGTATCTTTGGCCAGCTCGCTTCCTTTTGCAACCGTCAGACTTTCCCCGGTAAAGTTTACATACTGGTTGGGGTAGAGAAACGGAGAAAATTCATTTTCGATGGATACCGAAAGGTCTGTGGAATAAGCGACGGCGTACAGATCCTGGCTGGTATGCTCCAGAACCTGGACCTGATAGCTTCCATTGCCGCAGGAAAACGGAAAGGTTTCGTATTCCTGTGATCCGGATAAAAGATAGACGTATTCCGAATCGCCGGGGCCTGTAATCCGAAGCTTTACTTTATCGTTGTCACCGAGATAACGGACCATAAAATAACCGGATTCTGTGTGGGAAGCGTCGATCGTGATCGTATCGGTTCCAAAAACAGCACTGCCCGAAGCTTCCGGCGTCAATACTCTGGGCGCATTGTCCCGGGGCGTTCCGGAGTGGACCGGCTGGCTTTTTTTGCCTGAAAATTCCTCCGGAAGTTCTTTGCTTCCGCTGCCGGAACATCCGCTAAGCAGGATACCGGACAGGAACAGAAAAAATAAGGCAAATGATATTTTTTTATGTATCATGCCGTGCATCCTCCTTCAAAATGATTCTGCCAATGGCATATGCTCGAAATATTTATAGATGAAATACGGCAATTTTTTCTGAGAGTATAGCATAAAATAAAAAAAAGAGCAATCAGAGATTGACATTCTACATTGTATCACATAGACTATGTAAAAATGCACCACAATAAAAAAATAAAGGGGGAGGGGCAAAATGAAAAGGAAAATGCCCGTGCTCAGGATTTGTATGTTTGGGAGAACCATCATTACATACGGCAAAAAGCCGATCCCGTTTGGCAAAAAGGGTATTACAAAGGTGCAGAAACTGCTGATGATCATGTGTTATAACGGTTCGAAGGGGATTGCAAGAAATAAGCTGTTCGAGGATCTTTTCGGAAGAGAAGAGGTTTTGGATGCGGCAAATAATCTCAGGGTTACGGCACATCGATTGGAAAAACGAATGAAAGAAGCAGGACTTCCAAAATATGATTATATTACAGTGGAAGACGGGATTTATTTTTTTTCCTGTCCCATGGAAGTTGAAGTGGATGCGTTGATCTTTAAAGATTTGGTCGCACAGGCAGAAAAGACATCTGACAAAGAGGAGAAGAGCAAACTGCTCCTGCAGGCATGTGAATTATACCGGGGAGAGTTTTTGGAGGACTTTTCCGAGTCAGAATGGGTTTTACTGGAAAGCGCTTATTTCAAAAGACTTTATGAAGAAAGTATGACATGGCTGTGCGAATATTTGAAGGAAAAAGAAGAATACGAAGAGATTCTCCGTTTGTGTACATTGGCATGTAAGATCTATCCGTTTGATGAATGGCAGGCAGTGAAAATCGAGTGTTATATTGCCCAGAACAGATTTAAAAAGGCATATCGGGAATATAAAGAAACGGAGAAGCTGCTGCTTGAGGAGCTGGGTGTTGCGCCCTCTCAACGGATGTTAAATCAGCTGGATGCGATCAGAGACCATCTCAAGGTGTCTCCGGTTTTGGTCCGCGAAGTCAAAGACAAGCTCAGAGAAGAAGAGACGGTGGAAGGTGCATATTACTGCAGCCTGCCGAGTTTTCGGGATGAGTATTGCTTTGCCTGCCGCATCATGGAAAGAAACGGTATGGATATGTATCTTATGATGTGTACGATTATAAACGCGAAAGGCTATCCACAGGAAGATGATAAAATACTGGGAGTTGTTTCGAAGAAACTCCACAGTGCAATTAAAGAGAGCTTAAGACGCTGTGATACCTTTACAAGATTTAGTCCTTCTCAGTTCTTGATTCTGCTGGTAGGGACTGACGGAGAAAGCTGTA
>CANODN010000240.1 GCA_947564765.1 uncultured Roseburia sp.
AATCCTCTAATCCCTGAATATCGGTCAATACCAGATAATCATCATCGGTATCTCCTGTTACAAGACCACAGGAAATTCCCGCTACCATTTTCTTAATAGGAACACCTGCCGCCATAAGCGCCATACAGGATGCACAGGTGGATGCCATAGAAGTGGAACCATTGGATTCAAATGTCTCGGATACGGCACGGATCGCATAAGGAAATTCCTCTACAGAAGGAAGCATCGGAATCAATGCCCGTTCTGCCAGTGCACCATGACCGATCTCCCGGCGTCCCGGTCCTCTGGATGGTTTTGTCTCGCCTACGGAATAGGACGGGAAATTATAGTGATGCATATAACGTTTTTCTGTTATATTTTCGTCAATGCCGTCTACTCTTTGAATTTCAGATAAGGGAGCCAGTGTTACGACATCGCAGATCTGTGTCTGCCCTCTGGTAAACATAGCCGAACCATGCACTCTCGGAATCAGATCCACCTCTGCTGCTAATGGACGAATTTCATTAATTGCACGCCCATCCGGACGTTTGTGATCTTTTAAAATCATCTTGCGGACCGTCTTTTTCTGATACTGGTATACTGCTTCATCCAGAACCTCCAGCCAGTCCTCTTTTTCTGCAAATGCTTCTGTAAGCTTCTCTGTAACCTGACGGATGTTTTCTTCTCTTACCTGCTTTTGATCGGTAAAAACTGCCTCTTCCATTTCTTCCGGCGTAACGATCCGTTTGATCTCTTCAAACATTTCTTCCGGAATCGCACAGCTTGTATACTCATGCTTTGGTTTTCCGACTTCTGCAACAATCTGGTTGATAAATTCGATGATCGTCTGATTGATATCATGTGCCATATAAATGGCTTCAATCATCTTATCTTCCGGAATTTCGTTGGCTCCTGCCTCGATCATAATTACCTTTTCGGATGTGGAGGCAACTGTCAGCATCAAATCTCCATTGTCCCAGTCTGCCTGAGAAGGATTGATGATAAATTTGCCATCTACCATACCCACCTGCGTCATAGCACAGGGTCCATCAAAAGGAATATCAGAAATGCAGGTGGAAATTGCAGCGCCCAGCATTGCCACCAACTCCGGACGGCACTGGGGGTCCACACTCATCACCATATTATTCAAGGTAACGTCATTGCGGTAATCCTTTGGAAAAAGAGGACGCATGGGGCGGTCAATAACCCGGGCTGTCAAAACTGCATTTTCAGACGCCTTTCCCTCTCTCTTATTAAATCCTCCCGGAATTTTTCCTACGGAATATAATTTCTCCTCAAATTCTACGCTTAACGGGAAGAAATCAATTCCCTCTCTTGGTTTGTCGGAAGCTGTCGCCGTGGATAAAACGGTTGTCTCGCCATAGTGCATAAATGCGCATCCGTTTGCCTGCTTGCCGACTCTGTCAATATCAACGGTCAGTGTTCTTCCGGCCAGTTCCATTGAAAAACTTTTGTACATATCTTTTCTCCTTTCGGCATATCTGCCTGTTTTCTTTTTGTGGCAGAAGATTCCGAAACTACTGATATATGCATCGGATCAAATATTGCCATGCACATATCAGTGGTCTCGGGAAAGCTCTTCTGCCTTCTTTTCCGCAGAAATTCCTTTTTTTATCATAAAAGAAGCAATCCCTTACGGCAAAAATAGAGCGGAAAACAGCTCCGCTCTATTTTTCATCCTCATTACTTTCTGATTCCCAGACGCTCGATTAAAGAACGATATCTTTCGATATCACATTTCTTTAAGTACGCTAATAAACCACGTCTCTGACCTACCATTTTTAAAAGGCCTCTTCTGGAATGATGATCCTTCGGGTTCGCCTTTAAATGCTCTGTCAATTCCTGGATTCTTGCGGTTAAGATAGCAATCTGAACCTCCGGTGAACCTGTGTCGCCGGGTGTTCTGCCGTACTCGGCAATGATAGCTTGTTTCTTGTCTTTTGCGATCATGATAAATCCTCCTGTTATTTTAATCGCCCGAATTTCATATGATACTCAGAAGAAGGTCGGAGTGTCCATCTCCCGAATATGGGCTGAACTCATACTTCTGTATCATAGCACAGAATATAATTTTTGTAAACTGTTATTTTTCGGTCCGCGTACAGCGCACCGTAACACGTTTTCTTCCTCCCGGCGTACAGGTAAACAAGGTCAGATCCCAGTCTCCCGCTGCCATTTCTTCTACTGCGTTTGACTTAAGCTCCTCCAGCTCCGTTACAACATACGCAAATTGATTTCCGGCCGCATCCCAGAAGAATACCTCATCTCCCACCCTTAAATTTTTCAAATCCCCGAAATGCCTGGGATAATTATGTGCCGCGATAATCATATTATCCTGATAAACGCAGCCGCTGTAGCAGCAGGGCGAAATCTTTAATTTGGAATAATCCCAGCTGCTCATAACCGGAAGGGAAAGTTCAAAAGAAGGAATACTGACCATGCCGATGTATAAATTGCCTTCCACCTCTACTTCAGGCATCGCACCTTCCGGAAAAGAAATCTCCTCCTGCAATACATGATCCGGAGACTTGGGCAAAACCGTTTCCAATTGTTCCATAACTCTTTTCGCATTATCTGCAGCTTTTTCGGCACTCTGTACATAAAAACCTGTTAAACAGAGGGATGCTGCAATTAGCAGCAATCCCCCGTAAATAAGACATTTTCTCATTTTAACCCTTCCTGACGCGCTCTTTCATCATCAAACCCGCCATAAGCATCAGTGTTCCCAAACCAGCCAGCAGATAAACCAGCCACCATGCCGATCCTGTCTGGGGAAGGCCCAGTCCGGTTATATTGGGTGAAGACGGTGTCACTGCGGAATCTCCGCTTCCTGACTTCACCGGTGTTGTGGGATTTTTTGTTTTCTCCGGCTCCTCCGGTATCTCTCGATCCTTTGATGTGCCTGGTTTATCCGGTGTTCCGGAAGGCGTTGGTTTATTGCTGTCCGAATCCGAATGCCAGACAGCGCTAAAGATTAAGTTTCCACGGCTTCCTTTTGCAATGGTCACGCTTTCTGCAATTTCTTTGCCGTTATCGAAGTCTCTGATACCGGAAACTTCACGCGTGTTTATCATTCTCCATCCTGCAAAACGGACCTTGCTTCCTCTTGCATCTGTATAAGTTCCCGTTGGATTATTGAGTTTACCTGCACCCTCTGCCGTCGTGTAGGAAACAGGATTCTGCAGCCTGCCAGCCTCATCACCCATAATCTCCATATTCTGATAAGTTATGGTATAGGTATCCGGAAGAACATAATACGTCACCGTCTCCTGCCGCTCACCCGGAGCAATGCTTTGCGCCAGAGCCGATCCGGTTGTTACACGCTTTCCATCCGGATCTACAATATAATATCCCAATTCATTTAATTTTCGGATATGTTCTGTTGTAGGGCAGACCTGCAACGATACTTTTTCCGTTTTCTCGGTAAGCTCCCCAAAGACGGCATCAAAAATGGCCTGCCAGCAGCAAGCCGTAATCTATCAG
>CANODN010000241.1 GCA_947564765.1 uncultured Roseburia sp.
CTAAATTATCTCCCGTTATTTTTCCTCCATCGCTTAATTCAAAATCAAATCCATATTCGTCTGATAATAAGAATCTACCGATGCAATATTGTTCCAGTAGGTCTTTAATTTGTATCCGTAAATCCGTTTCATATTTTTATAACGGATCAGAATATCCGATACAAAATCATAACGCTCTTCTTCTGCACACCGTTCTAACATCTCGATCAGCTGACGGCGGCGGATAATATAAATACCTGTGGAGATCGTATTGGAGCTTGCCATCATCGGTTTCTCTTCAAACTCTACAATCCTGGATTCTTCGTTCATCCGGACAATTCCGTAACGACTGACATCTACGCCTGCCGGCATATCCTTGCATACAATGGTGATATCTGCTTTTTTCTCAATATGATAATCCAGCAGCTCATTAAAATCTACTTTATAAATGCAATCTCCGCTGGTGATAATTACATAGGGTTCATGGCGTCTCCGCAGAAAATCAATATTCTGATACATTGCATCGGCAGTTCCCCGGTACCACCAGTTATTCGTTGCCGTAACGGTTGGTGTAAATGTATAAAGACCTCCCTGTTTTCTTCCGAAATCCCACCACTTGGAAGAACTCAGGTGTTCATTTAAAGATCTTGCATTATACTGTGTCAAAACAGCCACCGTATTGATACGGGAGCTGCTCATACTGCTCAGTGCAAAATCAATACAACGATAACTTCCTCCTACCGGCATTGCCGAAACCGCTCTGTGATTTGTCAGTTCCTGCATACGGTTGCTGCTGCCTCCAGCGAGAATGATTCCTAATGCCTTCATTTTTCCTCACCTGCCTTAATAATATATTCTCCTCCGGCAAGTACACCCTCCGGATAATCTTCTTTTTCTGTTACGCCGGCAATTGCTGTATTCTTGCCGATCTGTACTTTTGATGGTATATAGGAATTTTCCCCAATGGTAACCAGTCCAAATGCATAAATCTCTTCGTGCAGTTTGCTCTTTGCTTCTTCTCCGATTCCCATCTGCACCTCATCGCCAATCTCACAGTCTTCGGCAATGATCGCTTTATTGATCGAACAGTTTTCTCCGATCTTGGTATCTTTCATAATAATCGAATCTCTTACAACTGTTCCTTTTCCAATCGTCACTCCGGCGCCGATTACAGAATGATATACTTCTCCAAAAATCTCTGCGCCTTCACCGATAATACTCTTCTCGGTAATGGATTCGGAAGAAATGTACTGCGGTTCTACATTATCTGTTCTGGTATAGATTTTCCAGTATTCTTCGTATAAATTAAATTCCGGAATCAGATCTACCAGCTCCATATTTGCTTCCCAGTAAGAGCCTAATGTTCCGACATCCTTCCAGTATCCGTTATATTCATATGCAAATAATCTTTTGCCGCCTTCGTGGCAATACGGAATAATATGCTTTCCGAAATCACAGTTATTCTGATCCTTCTTGGCAATTAATGCATCCCGCAGCACACTCCAGGTAAAAATGTAAATTCCCATAGATGCCAGATTGCTTCTGGGATTTTCCGGTTTTTCTTCAAATTCGAGAATCTTTCTGTTCTCATCTGTAATTACAATACCAAACCGGCTGGCTTCCTCGATCGGCACCGGCATTGCTGCAATTGTAACATCCGCCTGATTCTCCTTGTGGAAATCCAGCATGACTTCATAATCCATTTTATAGATATGGTCTCCTGAAAGAATCAGCACATATTCCGGATTGTAGCTTTCAATATAGCTTAAGTTCTGATAAATCGCATTGGCCGTACCTGAATACCACTCGCTGCTGTCGCTCTTCTCATATGGAGGTAAAACGGTTACGCCTCCGTTGTTCCGGTCCAGATCCCACGGAATACCGATTCCGATATGGGAATTCAGCCGCAGCGGCTGATACTGTGTCAAAACCCCCACTGTGTCGATTCCCGAATTAATACAGTTACTCAAAGGGAAATCAATAATACGGTACTTGCCGCCAAAGGCTACTGCAGGCTTTGCTACGTTGGCAGTCAGAACACCTAATCTGCTCCCCTGGCCTCCTGCTAACAGCATCGCCATCATTTTTTTTCGAATCATCTCACTCACCTCTTGTTAACTTTCATTATGTGATAAGCCGATTATACCATACTTATTATTTTTTGTACAACATTTTTCACAAGTTGCAAAAGCTTTTTTGTATATTTTTGTAAATTTTAACGAATTTGCAAAAAAGAAATAGTTGGTTATAATATATACAAATAACAAATTTTTATAATCAAGATTGGACAGGTAAAGATTATGTATCAGATCAATTTCAGTGAACCCATTCACATTCATTTTATTGGCATCGGCGGAATCAGCATGAGCGGACTTGCCGAGATTCTCTTAGAAGAAGGCTTTACCGTTTCCGGCTCCGATGCAAAAGAGTCCCCGCTTACCCTGCAGCTGGCTGCACACGGAGCACATATTTCCTATCCGCAGTCTGCCTCCAATATTACTTCCGACATAAATGCCGTTGTTTTTACTGCAGCAATCCATGAAGACAATCCGGAATTTGCCGCAGCAAAAGCTGCCGGTATCCCCATGCTTTCAAGAGCAGAGTTTTTAGGGCAGGTTATGGATAATTACAGGAACTCATTTGCCGTTGCCGGAACACATGGCAAGACTACGACCACTTCCATGTTAAGCCGTATCCTTCTTTCCGCTAAAACAGATCCTACTATTTCCGTCGGCGGGATCTTAAAGGATATCGGCGGCAATATCCGGGTAGGACATTCGGATGTTTTTCTGACGGAAGCCTGTGAATATACCAACAGCTTTTTGAATTTCCGTCCCAGATACAGCCTCATCTTAAACATCGAAGAGGATCACATGGATTTCTTTTCGGATCTTGCAGATATCCGAAATTCCTTCCGCCGATTTGCAGCAAACACACTTCCCGGCGGTACGGTATTGATCAACGGCGAAATTGACAATTATAACGAAATCACCGACGGTCTTTCCGTCTCTGTCGTCACCTTTGGTCTTTCCGATTCCTGCGATTACTATCCGGCTTCTGTTGTCTTTAATGAAAAGGGCTGTGCTTCTTATACACTGATGCACAACCGGCAGGCCCTTACAGATATTTCTCTTGCCGTTCCCGGCATGCACAATGTTGCCAATTCCCTTGCCGCCATTGCAGCCGCTCTGGAATTTTCCCTTCCTCTTCCTGCCGCAGCAGAGGGTATTTCCCTCTATAAAGGAACGGACCGCAGATTCCAGTTTAAAGGAATGTTTAAAGAATCGGTAACGGTCATTGATGATTATGCACATCATCCGACAGAGATTCAGGCCGCCTTAACGGCTGCCTCCAATTATCCCCACAACCGGATTGTATGCGTATTCCAGCCTCACACCTATTCCAGAACAAAGGCTTTTCTGACGGATTTTGCAAAAGCCCTTTCAGCCGCGTACCAAACACATGCTGCAGCCTTGCCGCCAGCAAAGCCGACACCCCG
>CANODN010000242.1 GCA_947564765.1 uncultured Roseburia sp.
TTACACAAAGCTATCTTATTTTCAAATGATTCAGAATTATCTCCTAAGCGCTCCAAACTTTTCAAAGTGACATATTGCTCATAAGTGGGACTATTAGGATAAATATGTGCTATTTGAAACTTTTTTTCGTTTAATTTTTTTTGCTTACGTGACTGCAATTCTTTTCCACAAAGAGGACAGTGATAATTAACTTCTCGTAAAAAAAGCCTTAATTCTGCCTCAGACGCCTTTAAACGTGGATGAAGATATTTGTCTAATTCTTGAATTTTTTTCATATTTTCCATAAATTCATTCCTTGATTTTTTCATGTATTATTTATCTAAAAACTTAATATTACTATAACACATTTACTGTAACATTAAAACCACCATATCTTATTTCAATAGAATCTTACACATCTGTTTTCAACCTATAATTTCCCTCAGATACAGCTCTTTCCTATTCAGCCTCAAGCTACTGTTGTCATATTTCTCATCTCCATTATACCCCTTTAAAGATTTTTATAAATATTATTTGAAATATTTTCTCACATTTTATTATTTACCTGCATTCATTAGGATTTCCATTGTCTTAAATGAAAAAACATCAAAAATGCAAAAGGACATTCAGAAGTTTCTCTAAAATCCTTCCAAATGCCCTGAAAATACATATTTTACCCTTTATTTTATTCTACTCACACTTATTTTGCAATTCCTCCCACCTTCGATCCACCTCAGCCTGAAATGCCTCAATCAGATATTCATTGCCCAGTTTAAAAAGATGTTTGAATCTGCCCTGGAGCTTTAAGAACTCTTCAAGGGGCAGTTTTTGTTTCGGTCTGTAAGACAAGCTCCATTTGCCTTCCACCACTTCAAACAACGGCCAGTAACAGGTCTCCACCGCCATTTTACAAATATTTATAATCTCCGGAGATTCATACCGCCAGCCCCTTGGACAAGGCGCCATAATATTCAAAAACGCCGGTCCTTCTGTATAAATAGCCTTTTCGGATTTCTGGTACAAATCCATCATATTCCCGATGAATGTAGTCTGCCCCACATAAGGAATATTGTGCGCCGCCATAATTGCCGCAAGGTCTTTTCTTCCCTGAGGCTTTCCGTTGGAATTCTTTCCTACCGGCGTCGTCGTGGTATCGGCATACATAGGCGTCGCCGAAGACCGCTGGATTCCGGTGTTCATATATGCGCCGTTGTCATAGCAGACATACACCATGTCATGTCCCCGTTCCATGGCTCCTGACAAAGACTGGAATCCGATATCATACGTTCCTCCGTCACCACCGAAGGTAATGAATTTATAGTTATCTGCAATCTTTCCTTTTTTCTTTAAGGCATGATAAGCCGTCTCCACACCAGATAAGGTAGCTCCTGCATTTTCAAACGCATTGTGGATGTAGCTGTCTTCGTATGCCGTATACGGATACGTAAACGAAGAAACCTCAAGACATCCCGTCGCATTTCCAATTACGGCTTTATCTCCCGGATGCAGCGCTTTTAACACATTCCGCACTGCAATCGTTCCGCCGCAGCCGGCACAAAGTCTGTGTCCCGGTGCCAGACGTTCCTGTCTTTCCTGAATTTCTTTAAAACTGCCGAAAGGCGCTCTCTCCTGACTCATTTTTCTGACACCTCCTATTCTCTCAAACCGATATACCGATATTCTTCCGTTTCCTGACTGCCGTTTTCGGCAAGATCTCTCAGATCGTCGAAAAGCTTTTCGGCATCTTCTACGGTAAAATCTCTGCCGTTTAATCCATACATGATTTTAAGGACCTCTGCCTTGCTCTTGGCCTGAAACAATGCCGCAGACAATTCTGCCGCCAGGGGGCCTCCGTTTGCACTAAAGCTTTCCGCCCGGTCCATAATGGCAATGGCCTTGCAGTTTTTCAAAGCCTCGGCAAATTCTCTTCCCGGGAAAGGCCTAAAAACCCGGACTTTTAAAAGTCCCACTTTCATTCCCTTTGCCCGCAATGCGTCAATGGCGTCTTTTGTGGTTCCGCAGACAGAGCCAATTGCCACAATAGCATATTCTGCATCCTCTAAGCAGTAACCCTCGTAAAACCCGTATTTCCTGCCGGAAATTTTTTCATATTCCAAAGCCACATCCAGAATAACCTGTTTTGCATTCATCATACCCTGGGCCTGTGCCCGTTTTGCCTCCATGCCGTAGCAGGATACGGCATAAGGACCTACCGCCATAGGTTCCTCTTTTTTCAAAAGATAATGCGCCGGCTCATATTCCCCTACAAATTTTTTTACCGTTTCATCTTCCAGTAATTCAATATTCTGAACGCCGTGACTGATGATAAATCCGTCCTGGCAAATCATAATCGGCAGCATCACATCTTTGTGCTCTGCAATCCGGTACGCCTGTATAAAATTATCATAGGCCTCCTGATTATCTTCCGCATAAATCTGTATCCAGCCGGAGTCCCTTGCTCCCATGCTGTCGGAATGCTCACAGTTGATATTCAGCGGTCCCGACAACGCCCGGTTTACCAGAGCCAGCGCAATCGGCAGACGATTGGACGCTGCTACATACAGCATCTCCCACATCAGCGCCAGACCTGCGGAGGAAGTTGCCGTCATGGTTCTCGCTCCCGCCGCCTCTGCACCAATCGCCGCGCTCATGGCGCTGTGCTCGCTTTCTACCGGAATAAATTCCGTATCCATTTCTCCGTTTGCTATGTAAGAAGATACAAACTGAGGCAGTTCCGTAGAAGGTGTAATGGGAAACGCCGGCATTACATCCGGATTGATTTGTTTCATTGCATATGCCACGGCCTCATTGCCGGACATTCTTTCCTTAATCATATTATCTGCCCTCCTTTGTACTCATACCCTCAGAAAATGTAATCGCTCCAAAAGGACAGGCTTTTTCGCAAATACCGCATCCTTTGCAGTGATCATAATCAAAATCCAGCCGTTTTCCGTTTTCTACCGGAATGGAACTGTCCGGACAATAAGGTACGCAAAGCAGACACTGCTTGCACTTATCCCAGTCCACTGCCGGAGTGCTGGTTCTCCATTCTCCTGTTATAAAATCCTTTGATGTGGCAGGTTCGTAAATCTGTAATCCTTCCGTTAAATCCTGCCACTTTGTCGTTTCGTTTATTTCTTTCGCAGAAAGCGCCATTGATAAGCCTCCTCTTTTTCGTAATTGTTGTATTATTGATCTGCACAAAAAGGAATTTCAAACTGATATCCTGCAGTTCCTATGCACCCATGCCAGCCTGTTTGATTGCATTTCTTTCATCCATTCTGTTTGCATAGATACATTCTGCCTGTGCTTTTGCATCAGCATCCTTCAAAAGCTTTACTTCATCAAATGCCATGCGCAAAGCTTTCATGTTTCCCTCTAAAACCTCCGGCTTTTTCGCAAATTTATGCTTTAAGGAATCTTCCATTTCTTTTAAAAATACTTCTTTTTCCATTACCTTTGAAATTTTTAC
>CANODN010000243.1 GCA_947564765.1 uncultured Roseburia sp.
GTGATCGTACAGATTGCAAATAACGGAACATATCTGGAAAAAGAAATTGCAGTAACATTAACAGCACAAAATAATTGATAAAACCTATTGACATACTATGAAATAAGAGTTAGACTATGATAACGATGAGATACAAGGTCTGTCGGAAGTGGCAGGCCTTTATTTCCAACATATATCATATTAAACATATAGGAATAATATTATATAGAAAGAAGGCGTAAAATGAAATCAATGATATATTTAGACAATGCAGCGACGACACAGCTCTATCCAGAGGTTTTAGAGGAGATGAAACCATATTTGACAGAGTATTATGGAAATCCATCCAGTATCTATCGATTTGCACAAAAAAGCAGTCATGCAGTGGAAAGAGCGAGGGAAATCATTGCGTCCATGATTGGAGCAAAGCCGTCGGAAATTTATTTTACCGGAGGGGGAAGTGAATCAGATAACTGGGCCATAAAGGGAGTAGCAGAGGCTTATCAGTCCAAGGGAAAACATATTATTACTTCTAAGGCGGAACATCACGCTGTGCTTCATACTTGTGCATATCTGGAAAAGCAGGGATATGAAGTAACGTATCTGGATGTGGATGAAGAGGGAATGATAGATTTAGAGCAGCTGCAGCAGGCAATCCGTCCCGATACGATTTTGATCTCTGTTATGACGGCAAACAATGAAATCGGAACAATTCAGCCAATTGCAGAGATTGGAGAAATTGCAAGAGCGCATGGTATTTTCTTTCATACCGATGCAGTACAGGCCTTCGGACATATTCCTCTTCATGTGGAGGATATGAAAATAGATCTTTTGAGCGCCAGCGGCCATAAAATACACGGTCCAAAGGGAATTGGATTTTTGTATATCCGTAAAACAGTAAAACCTTCTGTGCTGATCCACGGAGGTGCACAGGAGAGGGGAAAACGGGCAGGAACACACAATGTTCCCGGAATCGTTGGATTTGCAGCAGCAGCCAAAAGAGCGGAGGATGGTCAAAAAGCGATTATGGAGCAGGAGAAAAATCTGAGAGATTATCTAATCCGGCGGATTGAAACGGAGATACCGTTTTCTTTGCTGAACGGACATCGCACCAGCAGGCTTCCCAATAATGTACATTTTTGTTTCCGGTTTATTGAAGGAGAATCCATGCTGATTTTGTTAGATGAAGCAGGAATCTGCGCTTCCAGCGGTTCGGCCTGTACTTCCGGTTCTCTTGATCCGTCTCATGTGCTGCTTGCCATTGGGAGGCCTCATGAAATTGCCCATGGTTCTCTGCGGCTGACGCTGTCGGAGACGACAACAAAAGAGGAATTGGATTATGTTGTGGAGAAATTGAAACAGATTACAGAACGGCTGCGCTCCATGTCGCCGTTGTATGAGGATTACCTTAATGTAGCCCGGAGGGCATAGAAACAAATGAAGTGAGGATCAGGAGGAAAATTTATGTATAGCGAAAAAGTTATGGATCATTTTAACAATCCAAGAAATATGGGAGAAATAGAAGAGCCTGCGGGAGTAGGAACTGTAGGCAATGCAAAATGCGGTGATATTATGCGGATGTATCTGGATATTGATGATAAGGGTGTTATCCAGGATGTGAAATTTAAGACATTTGGCTGTGGAGCCGCTATAGCAACAAGCAGTATGGCAACAGAGCTTGTGAAAGGAAAAACCGTACAGGAGGCTCTTCTTGTTACCAATAAAGCAGTTATGGAGGCTTTGGACGGACTGCCGCCGGTGAAAGTACACTGTTCTCTTTTAGCAGAAGAGGCCATTCATGCGGCGCTTTGGGATTATGCGAAAAAGCAGGGAATCCAGATTGAAGGCTTAAAAGAGCCTGTGGAAGATATTGAAGAAATTGTGGCAGAAGAAGAGGCATAGAAAATTGTAATAGGATTTGCTCGCAGGGCAAAGAGCAGCATTCTATCATGAAAGGATAAAAGACGGCAGGGACCTTTTGGGTTCTGCCGTCTTGTTCGTATTGTCGTTCTGTATCTGAAAGATAAAGCTGGTTGTCAGTGATAAGTTTCCGAGATTTGATGAAACAGGTTTTTATGCAATTTTTGCCCGGATATCTGCCATTTCCCGCTCAAGATGTTCAACCCTTGATTTTAAATCAGATACCTGTACTTCGTATAAAATGGATTTATCCTGTACCCGAATAGCCTCGTTGAGCTTATCGACTAAAGTGATGTGGTTTTCAGCAAGTAGCTGAATATTGTGGTTGGTTTCATTTTCCAGAGTCAATTCAATGTGAGTGACACGGTTCTCCAGTTTCTGAAGACGTTCGTCCAGGGACTGGATATCAGTCTTCATATTCTGGATATCAGTTTTCATATTCTGGATATCAGTTTTCATATTCTGGATATCAGTCTTCATATTCTGGATATCAGTTTTCATATTCTGGATGTCAGCCTTCATGCCCTGCATGTCAGTTTTCATACTTTGCATATCGCCTTTTATATCCTGGATATCATCACGAAGAGGTTGAATCGAATTCTGAATTAAACTGCCGATTGCCTGTAAATCTTCCGGTGTCAATGCCATGTAGTCACGCTCCTTTTTCGTATCTTGTGAATGTGGGATGTTTTTGTATTATAGCATGATAGGAGCATAAAGTCTAAATGAATAATTACTAAAAATATCTTTTTATTTTTGTACACTATTTTTTCAGATTGGCACGTTTCCGAAGGGTGGAATCTAAGATTCTCTTACGGATACGCAGACTTTTCGGGGTGACTTCTAACAGCTCATCCACATCAATGAAATCAAGCGCCTGCTCTAAGCTTAAGATTTTGGGCGGCGTTAGTGTCAGAGCTTCGTCGGCAGAAGAGGAGCGGGTATTGGTCAGATGCTTTTTCTTGCAGACATTGAGTTCAATATCCTCTGGTCTGGAGGAGGAACCGATGACCATGCCGGAATATACTTTTTCTCCCGGTCCGATAAACAGCGTTCCCCGATCCTGTGCGGAAAAGAGGCCGTAGGTAACGGATTCTCCGTTTTCAAAGGCAATCAGTGATCCCAGCTTCCGGTATTCAATATCGCCGCAGTAGAGATCATAACCGTCAAAAATCGTATTGATGATGCCGTTTCCTTTGGTATCTGTTAGAAATTCGCCCCGGTAGCCGATTAATCCCCGGGAAGGAATGCGGAACTCCAGTCTGGTATAGCCGCCGCTGATGCTCTTCATATTTAAAAGGTTGCCTTTCCTTGTACTTAATTTGGAAATGACAGCTCCGGTAAATTCATCGGGAACATCAATATAAGCAAGCTCCATAGGCTCTGTCTGCTTACCGTTTTCGTCGGTATGATAGAGAACCTCTGCTTTGCTGACGGCGAATTCATATCCTTCCCTGCGCATATTTTAGGTTCTTTGGCTTATTACCGTAAAGGTTTGATTAACTTTCATTTG
>CANODN010000244.1 GCA_947564765.1 uncultured Roseburia sp.
ATGCTGACAATCTGTACGACGCTCATTGCCGCTGTTTGATAAATCCTGGTCATAAAGAGCAGCCAATACGGGCTTCCATATAAAAATGAAATCCAATAGGTATTCAAAAACTGGCTGATCAGAATCTGTCCCGCTAATACCGAAAGAACCACATGGAATGTCGTTACTTTCTTATGCAGGCACCAACCGAATACCGCTCCGGTTAAAAATGCCGTTAATGTAAATCCCGGGAAATATGCCCCCACAGGAAACAATATCGCACTGATCACATCGCCAATGGCTCCTACCAGTCCTCCCGCAATCGGGCCATAAAGAATGGCTGCCACAACAATAGGGACAAAACTAAACCCGATTTTGATATTCCATGTATGTATGGAAAAACGAGCCAGTATGATCTCCATGGCAACCAGAATTCCGATGACGGAAACAGATTTTACGTTCATCTTTGTATGCATGGTTTTCCTCCTTTCCTCCGCAGTACGGACATAATTGTCGATCGTACCAGACGGTACAGATGCTACTGCAAGAAGGTCAACCACCTTTATAATACAGCAGCGGGATGCGGACCCCATACCGCAAGACGTGCTTTTCGTTCGTGTGACAACTCCCCGTTCACATGACACTTAACGCATTGGGCCCTACTCTGCTTTTTTCGACGGAATTCATTGTAACACACCTTTTCGTATACTGCAAGAATCCCGTCAGATTTTCCCCTGATTGAATGGATACATTCGTTTCAACTTGCTATCAAAAAAACCCCTTTGATCAGTATGAATAGAATCATTATAACTCCAATTATTTTGGATGTCTTACTGGTACTTCTTTCCGGCCAATATTTTCTCTCCAGAGATGTGATAAAAAATTCTAAAATACCATAACAAGCTATTATTTCGCAGGAAATATTTTTCAAAAGATCAACCGGTGCAACAATGAAAAATAAAATCAGCATAGTTCCTATCGTCATCCAAAGCCTGACTATAACATGGGTGATTCTTTTCATTTTTGCATGTTCCATTTTACTACCTCCAATAAAGTCCATAGTGAGTAAAAAACATTCTATATTCTCTCAAATATTTATCGACAGTGCAAATATACTGGCTTTTTCTGTACTAAGACATATCAATCCATTTCGGATCAATCCAGCGTTTTTTTGTGTCATTCCACCTGCGATACTGCATTTTTCCATTATGATTTCTATATCGTTTAATAATTGTATCTTTCGCCAAAATCTGATTTTCTGATTCCACCATATTGGCATATACCAAATTTTTACTATTGTTCGAAACAATAATCTGCATACCAAAAAATAAAATGAAACACAAAAGTCTTATTTTTTTCAAATTATCTCTTCTCCTCCCTGATCTCAAGTCCATCGATCTCTTCTAACTCTTCTGCAAATTCTGCCGTAATCTCGCAGTGCGACCACCGATTTGGTCTTTCCTCTACAAACCAATAGTATTTTCCATTTTTAAAAACAACATAAGAATTATCCGGTGTAATTGTAATGGTTCCTGGTTCATCAGGTGGTGCATAAGACGGTAGCGGAAGAAAACTATAAGACGCAGCCCAAACAATACAAACAACAGCCAGCCAAACTGCAATCCCTCTTCCGCTCCTGCTTTTACTCTTTTGATTCTTCAATACTATCCGAAAACGCTCTACCAGTTCATCATCCTGATTGTCCGCCAGAGCCGCCGCTCTGTGCAGATATGGAAAACGTTTCCGCTCTCCTGATGATTTCAGTGTGGAAACGATTGTCTCAAGATATTCTGACGCTTCCCTTACGGCAAGATTTTCCGTAATACACAGATCACATTTCATTTCAAGACTTTTATCCAGATCTTTTTTCAAAAAATACACCAGGGGATTCCACCAAAATATACAGCAGAATACATGTGTCAATACCTTAACTATGAGGTCTCCGTTTAAAAAATGCGTATACTCATGCAGCAGTATATAATATAACTCCTGATCCGTATAATTCTGATCCGGCAAAAGAATTTTCCGATTCCATATACCGATTCCCACCGGCATCTGAATTCCTCCATTCGTCAGAATCGTTACCTTTCTTGCTTTTTCTTTCGTCTCATATACTTTATTTAAAATCATCATACACTGTTCATCGGACCGCACCGCCGCTGTAAGCAATATTCTATCCGTCTTTCGGTATTCATAAACAAACCGCAGAAGCAATGCCAGACAGCCTGACAGCCATATGCCAAGAAACATATCGCTTATGGTAAACACATAATCCAAGACAACATACTGCTTCAGACAAAGCACATCGTATATGTCTGAAAATATTCCGCGTACACGAATTCCCTGTGTAAAGAAAAAATCAATCGGCAACAGCATGCGTAAAATACAGAACAAATACACCAGCACCATACAGCGGACATCAAACGTTTTTATAAAATAAGACCGTTTTCTCATTCCGCATAAAATTCCCGCCAGAATTCCGCTATAAACAACGGCCATTAATATAGAAGAAAAAGTGATTCTCAAATTACTCATCCTCCTTGCGCAATTCCCTGATAATATCCTCCAATTCTGCTATAACGTCTTTTTCATCGCTTTCTTCTTTGGCAAGCGCCGCAATCACTTTGGAAACAGAAGATTTCCCTCTGATTTTTGCAGCTATAAGCTTTGCATTATATTCCTCCCTTGTCAAAGCCGGACAGAGTTTTCTCGCATACTGGGTACTGTAACGCTCCATTCCACATTCTGTCAGCAGTCCCTTTTTTAACAGGGAACGTATCATATTGTGTACCAGTCCGTTGCTCCAGGTATCCTTGATCTTCATATTTACAATATCAACACTTGTAAGCGGCTGTTCCGCAGACCAGAAAATATCCATCATCTGCTCTTCGCTTTTGGTCAGTTCTTTTATTGTTTCAGACATGTTTTCACCTCCCATCCGGTAAACTTTTTGTTGAAAAATGATAATTCCTCTTACATATCATACAATAACATATTGCAATTGTCTATAATGTTTCATAGTTATTATTAATTAAATTTATTATCGTAAAATCTATAAAATATCCCGATCTATTTCTCCTAAAATCAAATAGCTCGGGACATTCCTTATTCTTCTTATATTACGGTTCCATTTCCGGTGTTTCGGTCAATACAGATGTACAATGTCCGCAGCGTGCTGCTCCAATGGGAATCTCATTCAAACAATAGGGACACTGTTTCGTCGTAGGCGCTTCCTTCGGCTCCTCTTCCTTCTTAGAAAAACGATCATTCAGTACATTTATGCTCTTTACCAATATAAAAATCACAAATGCCGTAATCAGAAAATTAATCACTGCCGTAATAAAATTCCCGTATGCCAGAATCGGC
>CANODN010000245.1 GCA_947564765.1 uncultured Roseburia sp.
AAGGAGCTTGGTTAAAGCTCCTTTATTTTTTTGTCAAAATAAAACAGGAAAAATTCATCAAATACCAGACGCTTTCTGGCAATAATCAGCTGTTCCATATTGTCGGGAAAATGAATCTGGCGGATTGCAAAATTATACTCACAAAGGCCTTCTTTTTTCCGTATGGATTCCGGCAGATAATCATAAGACAGAGAAAGATTCTCAAGCACCTGATGTATCGTCTTAATCAGCATCTGATTGCTCAATCCTTCCGTCTTTCCATAGACCGGCTGCAATGTCTGCATTTTCTCCTGATACTGCTCTAAGGTATAGACTTCCGGCTGTTCCATGGTGTAATATCTGCCTTTATGTTTTGCCTTTCCATAGAACACATAAATTTCTCCCAGCTTTAGCTTGGAGCGCATATAGGGCATACGAAACCAGACCAGCTCTATCGTCCCCGATAAATCCCCCGCTTTTGTCTGCACCAGCTCCATGCGGCTGGTGCGCTTTAACACAGGCTGGGACATGACCCGTCCGATCACGGCGCAATGTCCCTCTGTCTTTAATTCCGCCGGTTTCATCGGCGCATGGAACTGTACATAATCCCTGGGATAATGAAGGAGTATATCCCTTACGGTATATACTCCGATTCGATTCATCCGCTTTTGGGTCTGGCTCCCGATTCCTTTGATTGCTGTAATCGGTGATTTTAATTCCATAAATTCTACCTACTCCACAGATACAATATAATAATAAATTGGTTGTCCGCCCTCATTGATTTCCACTTCCAGATCCGGGTGCTTTGCCATAATCAGATTGGAAAATTTCTCTGCCTCTTCAGCATTGCCGTCTGCTCCGTAGTAAATGCTGACAAGGGCAGAATCTTCATCAATCATCTGCTCCACCATATCCATCGTAACGGCTTTTCTGTCCGTTCCCACGGCAAGAATCGACGCATCGCCAATTCCCATGTAGTCGCCTTCATGAATCTGCTTGTCGTCAATTTCCGTATCCCGGATTGCATAGGTTACCTGTCCGGTCTTGATCAGGCCGATTTCCGTATTCATATGGGTTTCGTTTTCCTCCGGCGTCTGTTCCGGAATATAGTTAATCAATGCGGTGATTCCCTGGGGAATCGTCTTTGTAGGTATCACAATAATATGTTTATCCTCACAAAGGCTGGCTGCCTGATTGGCTGCCAGAATGATATTTTTATTGTTGGGAAGGATGAATACATGTTTCGCATTCACATGGGAAATGGCCTGCAGCACATCCTCCGTACTGGGATTCATCGTCTGTCCACCTTCAATAATATAGTCGGCGCCAAGACCTTTGAAAATCTCATTTAAGCCTTCTCCAATGGAAACTGCTACAAAGCCCATTTCCTTCGGCGGCTCTGAGGGTTTCTCTTCCTCTTTTGCAGGAGCAGGACTCTCCATACTCTGCATTTCTTTTTCCTTCATAGCGGAAATTTTCTCATCCCGCTCTAATTTCATATTTTCAATGATAATCGTCGTCAGGCTGCCGTAGGTCAGACCTCTTTGCATTGCAAGTCCCGGATCGTTGGTATGTACGTGTACCTTTACGATCTCATCATCCGCCACAACCACGATAGAATCTCCGATTTCTTCCAGATAAGATTTAAACTCCCTCTCTTTTCTTTCACTGAAGGGCTTTTCTAACATAATCAAAAACTGCGTACAATAAGCAAATTTGATTTCCTGATTCGCCTGAGCGTCAATATAGGAATTCTCTCCTGCCGCCTTAGAAGAAGCGTCAGAAGATACTGTGGTAAATTTGATCTCTTTGCCCTGCAGCGCCATAAGCGCACCGCGCATCACTTCCACCAATCCCTGTCCGCCGGAATCCACTACCCCTGCCTGTTTTAATACCGGCAACATATCCGGCGTCTTGGCAAGCACTCTGTCTGCCTCTTTGATGACAGCCTCAATAAATACGTTAAGGTCTGTCGTCGTCTCGGCCAATTCCATTCCCTTTTGCGCCGCTCCTTTGGCTACCGTAAGAATCGTACCTTCCTTCGGTTTCATAACTGCCTTATAAGCGGTCTCTGTGGCCTTTTCCAGGGCACGGGCCATAACCGGAACCGTAATATGGTCATATTCTGCGATCACCTTGGCAAATCCACGGAACAGCTGGGATAAAATAACACCGGAATTTCCCCTTGCTCCCCGAAGAGAACCGGAAGAAATTGCTTTTGCCACCGCTTTCATATCAGGAGACGCCAGCGACTCCACTTCTTTTGCCGCAGAAAGAATTGTCATAGACATATTCGTACCGGTATCTCCGTCCGGTACCGGAAATACATTTAATTCATTGATCCATTCTTTTTTGGCCTCTAAATTTGCTGCTCCTGCCAAAAACATTTTCGTAAACATGGCAGCATTTATCGAATTGATCTCCACTTTCAAATCCTCCTTAATCGATGACTCTTACGCCTTCAACGTAAATATTGATCTTCTCAATCTCCAGTCCGGTAAACTCTTCTACTTTATATTTTACCGTATCAATTAAGTTGTCAGAAACCGTACGGATGCTGACACCATAGGAAACGATAACGTGAAAATCA
This sequence comes from uncultured Roseburia sp., assembly GCA_947564765.1. Taxonomy (GTDB): domain Bacteria; phylum Bacillota; class Clostridia; order Lachnospirales; family Lachnospiraceae; genus Roseburia_B. Next base: position 2,570 of record CANODN010000245.1, read on the forward strand.
ATTTTAATCTTATTCTCCTTTGTAACGGTTACATTAATACCATGGGTAATATAATCTTTCTTCAGCAGTCGAACGAGACCGTCTTTCATATTCACCGCAGCCATTCCCACAATTCCAAAACATCCTACTGCTACGGAACCTGCATAGGTTGCGATTACTTCATCGTTGATCAGGATTGTACCCAAACCGGTTTCTATTTGTCCTTTCATACTTTGACCTCCATATTTTTGATCAGTCAAACGTAACTGTTCCCTCCGTGACCGTATATCAAACAGCATACTGACATAATCATTATACCCATTTTTTCCAAAAAATCAAACCTTACTTAAAAATATATGAAAAAGAATGAAAAAATTTCTTGCATTATGAAATGCTATCTGCTAGAATAAATCATGTTATGAGTTTACGAAAGAGTAAGCTTAGTAAATGCGAGGAGGTGCAGTCATGGCAAAGTGTGCAGTTTGTGGAAAAGGCGCGCATTTCGGTAATAATGTGAGTCATTCTCATAAAAAGACAAATAGAATGTGGAAATCTAATATCAAGCGTGTAAGATGTAAAGTAAACGGAGTACCGAAAAGATTGTACGTATGTACACAGTGCTTAAAGAGCAATAAAGTTGAAAGAAGATAAGATTTCCGGATCGAGAAGTAAATGCGGGGGAAACGCTTTGGCAAGAAGTGTTTCCTCTTTCTTTTTGTAGACAGAAGACAAATTTTTTCAAAAAACTATTG
>CANODN010000246.1 GCA_947564765.1 uncultured Roseburia sp.
GATACAATTGTCTCTTGAAATAAATCTTTCCCCACATCAATCGTATTTCCCACCCCTTTTGATTTCGCTTTCCACCAACGATGCCCTTGGCATGAATATGAAAAATATCGGACTGCTTCTCAATGCCAAACACATTTATTTTATTCCATTTGGGCAGGATAATCCGGAAAAGAAACCAAATTCTATGATTGCTTATACGAATTTGCTGATTCCTTCTATAGAAGCAGCGCTTCTTGGAAAACAGCTCCAGCCAATCATAAGATGCAGTGAATAACATATACCCTGCGGCTATCCCTTTTTGCATCGGAATAAGCGCAATTACAATGAAAGGAGTCAACTATGTGCGGAATTGCAGGATTTTTTAATCCGGATATGGATTATACAAAAGAACGGAAAAAATGGAATACCATTTTAAATAATATGAACCGGACCTTAAAACACCGGGGGCCGGATGGAGACGGAACATACCTGAATCCTTTCTGCGGATTTGCCCATGTCAGGTTAAAGATCATTGATCTTTTCACCGGAGATCAGCCCATGGTACGCAGACAGGGAGAAACAGAATTTGCCATTGTTTTTAATGGTGAAATCTATAATATGAAGGAATTGAAGGAAGAACTGACAGCGGAGGGAGCCTCCTTTGAAACCACCAGCGATACGGAAGTCATTCTGGCTGGCTACATGCTTCACGGAAAAGAATTTATGAAAAAATTAAATGGAATTTTTGCCGCCGCCATTTGGAATTCTGCCTCCCGTACTCTTGTTCTTTTCCGGGACCGATTAGGGGTAAAACCGCTGTTTTATACAAAACTGGGAAATACCTTTCTCTTTGCATCGGAAATTAAAGGATTGTTTGCATATCCCGGCGTAGAGCCTGTGATTGACCATGACGGCCTGTGTGAAATCTTTGCTTTAGGTCCTGCAAAATCCTATGGAAAAGGTGTTTTCAAGGATATTTTCGAAGTGCTGCCAGGCCATTTTATTACACTGAATCCTTCTTCCTATACCGACCAGGCTTACTGGAAATTAGAAAGCCGCCCCCATGAAGATTCTTTGGAGAAAACCATTGAAAAGACAGCGTGGCTTTTGGAAGATGCCGTAAAAAAACAGATGCTCTCGGATATTCCAATCAGCACTTTTCTTTCCGGCGGCATCGACAGCAGTCTGGTTACCGCAATCTGTGCAAAGGAATTGAAAAAACAGGGAAAACAGCTGAATACATTTTCCTTTGATTTTACAGACAATCAAAAATATTTCAAAGCCAATGCTTTTCAACCCAGCCAGGACCGGCCTTTTGTGGAACAAATGGTAAAACACTGCGATACGAATCATCGTTTCTTAGAATGTAATAATACACAGCAGCTTACATGTCTTTATAAAGCGGTAGATGCCAGAGATCTGCCCTGTATGGCAGATGTGGAATCCTCCATGCTGTATTTCTGCTCCAAAGTCGTGACCTACAACAAGGTTACTCTGACCGGAGAATGTGCCGATGAAATTTTTGGCGGCTACCCCTGGTTCCACAATGCAACGGCTTTTGAAACAGATGCATTTCCCTGGTCGCCGAGTATGGAGCCCAGACAGACGCTTTTAAGTGACGTGCTGATTCACGATCTGCGTATGGAAGAATACGCCCATGCAGCCTACGAAAAAACGATTCATGAGACGCCTCTCCTTGCAAATGAGTCTCCGGAGGAAAAACGCCGCAGAGAAATTGCTTATCTGAATCTGAAGTGGTTTATGGTGACTCTGTTAGACCGTATGGACCGGACCAGTATGTACAATGGTTTGGAGGCAAGAGTTCCCTTCGCAGACCACCGCATTGTAGAATATGTCTTTAACGTTCCCTGGCAGATGAAATGTCCGGACGGCGTTGTAAAAGGTCTTCTTCGCCACGCAGGAGCCGATCTGGTACCCAAAGAAATTCTCTGGCGGAAAAAAAGTCCTTATCCAAAGACATATGATCCTTCTTATGAAAAACTGCTGGGCCGTCAGTTAAAAGAAGTGCTTTCTACACCGTCTTCTCCGATTCGGACATTGTTAGATACGAAAAAAGTAAAAGCTTTTTTAGACAGTCCTTCCGATTACGGGAAACCCTGGTACGGCCAGCTTATGGCAGGACCGCAGATGCTTGCCTATATGCTGCAGGTAAATTACTGGCTGAAAAAATATCGAATCCGGATCATTTGACCGGATTCGATACTTTCCTTACCGCTGTGAAAGCTCCTGGGTAACATCCTCCCAGGTCACGCCTCGTTCTGCCATTAACACCATTAAATGATACAGATAATCAGAAATCTCATATTTGATCTCTTCCGGATTGGGATTCTTGGCAGCGATAATAATTTCGGTATTTTCCTCTCCTACCTTCTTTAAAATCTTATCGATTCCCTTATCAAAAAGATAATTCGTATAGGAGCCTTCTTTCGGATTTGCTCTCCGATCTTTAATAATTCCATACACTTCGTCAAAAACCTTCAGCGGATTTTTTTCCGTGTACTCTTTTTTCACAATAGAATTGAAAAAGCAGGTGGGATTGCCGGTATGACAGGCCGCTCCAATCTGTGATACCTTTGCCAGAATCGTGTCGTAATCACAATCTGCCGTCAAAGATTTCACATACTGGATATGACCGGAGGTTTCCCCCTTCATCCATATTTCCTGACGGCTCCTGCTGTAATAGGTCATCTTTCCAGAGCTAATGGTACGATGAAATGCCTCTTCGTTCATGTAGGCTAACATTAACACCTCATCGGTACGGTAATCCTGCACAATCACAGGGACCATACCGTCTGAGTTTAACTTAAAGTCAGACCATTCTAAGGATGACGTGAAGTTCACCATATGAATGCCCCGGGCGGACAGCTCGGTTTTTAACAGCATAATATCCTGATCCATTTCCGTTACAAATTTTCCGGTAACGCCTCTGACAGAATCCTTCTTTAAAACATCTGCAATCTCATCCACATCATATTCATCCATGACCACAATCGAAGGAATCGGCGTCATGTTTTCTATGGCCTCTAACATCTTCTTATCATATACCAGCATTTCGTGGAAATTCTCTTCCATGGCCTCTTTATTCTTAAAGATAAAGTTTACGTTCTCCACAGATACCAGAATACGATCTTTTCCGAAACGCTTGCTGGCCTCCTCTGCCAGTTCGATGCTGTTTGGTTTCGAGCCGTTTAACACAACCTGAAGACAGCCTGCATAGAAAAATTTTTTAATATCCTCGAAACGATCAATGTTGCCGGGTGCTGGTCTACTTGTTACGGGGGATATTTAGCGTCCC
>CANODN010000247.1 GCA_947564765.1 uncultured Roseburia sp.
TCAATAAAATAAACAGCATGCCGATAACCTTTAGCGCTTTTCCTTTTTCCATTTCCATTAGAAATTTTTGAATATTAGAGATAATGCCGGTTTCTAAATCTGTTTCTGTAAAATCTATACTAGATGATAAACCCAGAAATTCCGCTATGACCGGATTTTTAATAAATTCCAGCTTATCAGCTTGGAAAACAGCCGTCTTTTCCTGCATTTCCCGCTCAATTAACTCTTTATGCTGCGATTGCAAAATACGATAATAGTACTGCGTATTAATGTTTCGTTGTAAAGTACGGACACTCCATGTCTGCTTATAGGCTTCTTTTTCATACCATTTACGCGCTTTATCGTCTTTTACCTGTATCAAACATCTATAGTGTGACCACGAAAGCATTCCCTGAGATTTTCCACACAATGTGTGGAAAATCTCAGGAAAGAATTTATAAAAAGAATAAAAGCTATATAAATTTGTCTTTGTAAAACCTTTTCCATATATTTTGGTCAATTCACGAGATAATTTTTTAATCGTATTTGCACCATATTCTGCACGATTTTCACCTTTCATTTCTTCCTCAGCAATTCGGCATCCAATCAGCCAATTTCTCTGTGACAATATACTGTCCACTGCACGATATGCCTGCCGCTGAGAAGTTTCGATGATATTTTGTATATCCGATAATATATTTTCTGATTTTTGATAAACACTCATAATATCAGTATTTTCCGTTTTCATCGATTCATTCATAACACACCTTTATCTTTCCTTTTGTCTGTAAAGATCTGCCGCTCTAACTCATCCATTTCTTCCGCAGCCCCTTCGGATAATGATTTTTCATCATTCCGCCTGCCAGCTTTCCCCAGCCGATGCTGTATCCGTCTGTGGTAATCAGATACCAGCCCTTTTCTCCCTCTGCCAAAATCGCCTGTCCATCCAGATAAGCCATAATTTCTCTGCCCTCCGAGGCAAAATCCATACTGCGGCAAACCCTGTCCGGATTCAAATACAATGCCAATGCATGGGAAGGTTCAAAACGATTCTTTTTATTGGTGCCCAGATGCAGCCCGGGCCGAAGAACCTTCAAACCTTTCAGGGAAGGCGTCTCTTTTGGCGCCAGATACAGCTGATCGCCAAAAGCAAGATAAATCCCTTCCGGCATTTCCGTAAGATTTTCTTTTGCAAATTGCAGATATTCTCTGTATTCTTCTTTGGCAATGCCTTTTTCTTCCCTGCTTCGAAAGGCATTGCCGCACTCTGCTCCCTTTTTCTTAAGCACGGCAAGATAATGCCCTTCCCCTTTTAATTTATGAGGAAAAAGCCGGATCGTATCTTCGATATGCTCTGCAGCTCCCTCATACCAGTCCGGATTGCCGCCTGTCATGCCTTCCGCTTTTGGCACCGGTAAAATCTCAAATTCCGGAAAATGCTCCAAAAATCGGCTGATACTGCCTTCATTTTCCTCCGGTGCAAAGGTACAGGTGGAATATACCAGTCTTCCGCCGGGCTTTAACATCCGTGCTGCACATGCTAAAATGTCATCCTGTCTCGCAGCACATTGCCTAACATTTTCCGAACTCCACTCTGTAAGGGCCGTCTCGTTTTTGCGGAACATCCCTTCTCCGGAACAGGGCGCATCCACTAAAATCTTATCAAAATATGCCTCGAAAACCTCTGACAGACGCTCCGGCGTCTCATTGGTTACGATTGCATTGCAGATTCCCATACGCTCTATATTTTCTGATAATATCTTCGCTCTGGCAGGATGAATTTCATTACAGATAAAAATCCCTTTTCCCTGCATTTTAGCCCCGATCTGAGTGCTCTTTCCGCCCGGTGCAGCGCACAAATCCAAAATCCGCTCTCCCGGCTTTGCATCCAGATATTCTGCCGGAGCCATGGCGCTGGGTTCCTGAATATAATAGACGCCGGCCTCATGATAAGGATGTTTGCCCGGCGTATCTTCTTCGGTGTAATAATATCCCTCTTTACACCAAGGTACCGGTGAAAGAGAAAACGGAGCGTTTTCTATAAATGTCTGTCCTGCCTTTGCAGGATTCACCCGAAGCGCCTGCCTGCTTTTCTGATTATAACTAATTTGAAATGCAGGATACTCGTCTTCGAGCATCCTGCACATTCTCTGTTCAAATTCCTGTGGTAGTTTCATAATTAATTGATCTTTATTTTTACTGTAGCTTTTTTGTTGCTGCCATCGGTTGCCATTGCTGTAATCTTTACCGTCTTTCCCTTTCCCGTTGATTTTGCCTTTACAACACCTTTCGAGCTTACCGTTGCATATTTTTCATTGGAAGAAGTCCATTTAATGGTCTTGTTCATTTTCTTTCCGGTGCCTGTTATTTTTGCCTTTAATTTCATGCTTCTGCCAGCTTTCAGACGTTTCTGGGCATTCTGAATCTTTACTTTTTTGACGGCATCTTTCATCAATTTAATTGTAATGGATGCCGACTTGCCGCTGCCGTCTGCTGCTTTTGCTGTAATCGTCACGGATTTGCCTGCTCCGGCTTTCTTTGTGGTCACGACTCCGGCTGCATTTACCGTAGCATAGCTGGGATTGCTGGATTCCCATGTCAGTTTTTTGTCACTGGCATTTGCCGGCAATACTTCTGCCTGCAGAGTTACCTTTTTGCCTGCTGCAATTTTCGTGGATATGGCGGATATGGAAATACTTCCCACCTGAATCTTATCCTCTTCTTTTTTAATTGTAATTTCGGTTGTGCCCTCTGCATCACTAAAGGTTTTGCTGCATACGCTGCAAAGATAGTAGTCACCATCCTTGGATGTCACTTTTGTAAGGGTATGGCCTGTAGCTGGAATTTCCATTACGGTAGCAGGATCTTTTTCGTTACATACACTGCAGTGCTTCGATTGGCTTCCCGGCTTCGTACAGGCAGCCGCTATATCCGTTGTGAAATTGCTGTTCCAGTTGTGGCCTGTTGCTGAGATTTCTTCCGTATCTTCTTCTCCACATGTGTTACAGGTACGTATTCTAACTCCCGGTTCTGTACAAGAAGCCTGTGTTTTTACGGACCATTCTCCGTAATTATGGCCTGCAGGTATCACTTCAGCATCTCCGATCATACCGCAAATTTTACAATGACGGGATTTTGATCCTGCTTCTGTACAAGTTGCCTTTTTATCAAGACAGTATTTTCATAATGAGCAGACAATTTCCCGTCTCCTGTCACCACTGTCCAATTATCCCCT
>CANODN010000248.1 GCA_947564765.1 uncultured Roseburia sp.
TATTATTTCTACAAGCCTGGAAAATGGAATGGGCTCAGATACATATGCAGAAAAAGCAGAACCGGAAACGGAAAATCAGGAATAAAATACGGAAATACAAAAAATGGAATGTATCCGGTGACGGTCCGGAGACATTCCATTTTGTATGTCCTCGCAGCATTTGTCAAATAGCTATACAAGTATAGCTGTTTTCCTCATTGCTCGGGGAAATTAAGCGATTTCGTTTACAAGTTTGGTTAAACGGGAAACTTTTCTGGCAGCGTTGTTCTTGTGATAAACGCCTTTTTTTGCTGCTTTGGAAATTGTAGAAATAGCAGCAGTTAATGCAGCAGCAGCTTCCTCTTTGTTCTTTGCAGCTACAGCAGCTTCCACCTTTTTGATGGATGTTTTTACTGCAGATTTGATGGATTTGTTTCTGGCAGTTTTTGTTGCTGTAACAAGAATTCGTTTCTTTGCAGATTTAATGTTAGCCAATCCGGACACCTCCAATATGTGAAAATAGAATAATTAATATGGATTGTCATCGAAGCCGGACACGGACGTTCCGATGTACACATTCGAATAATATTTTATGTCAATATTCTTTTTATGTCAATACATATTTTTCGGATTTTTGTGAAAAATATCAGTATTATTTTATATACGAAGGTGGTAAAAATGTATCAGGTTCGGACGGATCTGGCTTTAGAAGCAAGAGAGAAATTCAAGGATGATAATGTAGAAGTCAAAGGAGTTCAGGTAAAAGAGGAGAATCCCGGCAAAAATATGAGAGTGACAAAGGTCATAATCGAAACAGAAAACGGTGCAAAGGCTATGGGAAAACCCAGAGGAAATTATATTACATTGGAGGCCCCTGATATGGCAGATTCCGATGAGGATTATCACAGGGAAATTTCAAAACAGCTGGCGGATATATTAAAAGAATTGATCCCCATTGACAAACAGGAGCTGTCGGTACTGATTGTCGGGCTCGGCAACCGGGAGGTGACGCCGGATGCACTGGGGCCGCGGGTTGTGGATAATATGATGATTACCAGACATATCATCCGCAAATTCGGGAAATATGCTTTTGGATTAAAGCGGAATCATCAGATCAGCAGTATTGTACCCGGAGTCATGGCTCAGACCGGAATGGAAACTCTTGAGATTATCAAAGGCGTGCTGGATGAAACGTCTCCGGATTACATTATAGCCATTGATGCACTGGCAGCCAGAAGTACGAAGCGGCTGAACCGTACCATACAGATTACCGATACCGGAATTTCTCCCGGCTCCGGAGTGGGAAATCACAGGCATGCATTGAATCAGGAAAGCATGGGGATTCCGGTAATTGCAATCGGTATACCTACCGTTGTGGATGCCGTTACCATTGTCAGTGATACGATGAATAATCTGGTGTCTGCCATGGAGGAGACAAGAAAGCTGGAAAGCATCGGAAAATCCATAAGCCGTCTGGAGGAAGCTGAAAAATATGAATTGATCCGGGAATTGCTGTCTCCCAATTTAAATGCCATGTTTGTTACGCCGAAGGATATTGATGAATCGGTAAAGCGGCTGAGCTATACCATTTCAGAAGGAATCAATATGGCATTTTTTCCGGTGTAAATAAGCCGTTTGTTATAGGAATAATGCACCTGCTCCTGGGATATATTGTAAGTGGCAGGAGTGTGGAAGCGTGAAGATTGGATTCGGAAAACAAAAACAAAACATGAAAAAAACAGTGGCGGCAGCTGGTTTACTTCTTATTCTGGCAGTCTTTGCGTTGTTTCAAAATTTTGCAAGAGAAGATTCTCTGTTGGAAATTGTGCTCAGGCAGGCAAAAAGTGAAGTGTATCTTCATATGCTAAAGACGGCTTCTCCGGTTCTTTTTTATGAGAAACAGGAAAAAACAGCGGCGGAGCAGTTGGTTGATCTGATACTGCAGACAGTTCCTGTTTATGGTTATGTTACAGATGAAAAAGAATATACGACACAGGCGGAAAGTGATATTTCTTATGAAACCATTATTGCCAGAGAAGCATCCGATGAAAATTATGTAGATGAAAAAACAGGAGAAGTTGTGACAACGGATTCTCAGGAAGAAAATCCATCTACAGAAACAGGAAATCCCCAGGAGGAAACAAAGGAACAGAAAAAGCAGGCGGATACAAATGGTGAATTTGTACCGAATGATACGCCGGTTGTGACTTATGCAATGGATAAACTAAATGATTTTGATTATCTGATTCAGAATTTTTATGTGGTGGACCGGACAACGACCATAAACAGCAGTCAGTTAAATGCAGCGGATTTATTGAGCCGCAGTATGAAATTAACCCATGGTGCGAAATCTCCCCAGATTTTGATTTATCATACACATTCTCAGGAACGATTTGCAGATTCCATACCGGGAGATGCAAATACTTCTATTGTAGGAGCCGGAGAATATTTAAAACAGCGTTTGGAAGGGTATGGTTTTCATGTACTGCACCATACCGGAGAATATGATGTGGACGGCAGAGATGATGCTTATGCCAAAGCAGGGCCGGCTGTAGAACAGATTTTAAAAGAAAATCCCAGTATTGAGATTGTCATAGATCTGCACCGGGACGGTGTGGCGGAAGGAACACATCTGGTCACGGATGTACAGGGAAAGCAGACGGCAAGTATTATGTTTTTTAACGGCCTCAGCCGTACAACGAAAAACGGAGATATTTCCTATCTGCCGAATCCATACATACAGGATAATCTGGCTTTTTCCCTGCAGATGCAGCTTGCGGCGCAGCAGTATTATCCGGGATTTTCCAGAATGATCTATTTGAAGGGATATCGTTATAATATGCATTATTGTCCCAAAACGCTGTTGGTGGAGGCGGGGGCACAGACCAATACGGTGCAGGAGATTATGAATGCCATGGAGCCCCTTGCGGATTTGATTGCGAAGGTGGTTTCGCCGTAAGAGGCAGAGAGTTACGAGGAAACAAAAGGCAGCATGGTACAAAACGGATCATCTGCCAAAGAGATGGTAAATTAAACAACAACAATCTCTCTCTGATATTCATTTTTCTGTAAAATCCCGGTTTTTTGTGCCAATGTACCGTAATAGAGGTCAGAAGCAAATAGATCCTGTTCAAACAGTGCCAAAGAATCTTTGTCCAAATGTGAAATATCCCGCGCCGGTTTTGTAATCAACGGAATCTGGATATGCTTTTTGATCTCTGTA
>CANODN010000249.1 GCA_947564765.1 uncultured Roseburia sp.
ATTGCCTTAAGGACCTTACAACGGCATAAAAGGATTCTTAAGGAGATACAAAAGGAGGAGAATTATGCCTGTAAAATATGTTTTTGTCACCGGCGGCGTTGTATCGGGACTTGGAAAAGGAATCACAGCCGCTTCTCTTGGCCGCCTGTTAAAAGCCCGGGGCTATACCGTCACGATGCAGAAATTTGATCCCTATATCAATCTGGACCCCGGAACAATGAACCCCATTCAGCACGGCGAAGTATTTGTTACGGATGACGGAGCTGAAACGGATCTGGATTTGGGCCACTATGAGCGTTTCATCGATGAAAGCCTGACCAAGAACTCCAACGTTACCACCGGTAAAATCTACTGGACCATTCTGCAAAAGGAGCGCCGGGGAGATTTCGGCGGCGGCACCGTCCAGGTCATTCCCCATATTACCAATGAAATCAAGAACCGCTTCTACCGCAACTTTACAACCAATGATACCCATATCGCAATCATTGAAGTCGGCGGAACCGTAGGCGATATCGAAAGCCAGCCTTTCTTAGAGGCGATCCGCCAGTTCCAGCATGATATCGGCCACGAAAACGCAATTTTGATCCACGTCACCCTGATTCCTTACATCAAAGCCTCCGGCGAGCTGAAAACCAAACCGACACAGGCAAGCGTCAAGGACTTACAGGGCATGGGCATACAGCCGGACATCATCGTATGCCGCTCCGAGCATCCTTTGGATCAGGGATTAAAAGATAAAATCGCTCTCTTCTGCAACGTACCCAGCGATCATGTGATGCAGAATCTGGACGTGGAATATCTCTATGAAGCGCCTCTTGCCATGGAGGCGGAAGGACTTGCAACCGTTGCCTGCGAATGTCTGAAATTAGATTGTCCCAAACCGAATCTGGATGACTGGAAGCAAATGGTAAACGATCTCCGCCATCCTGACAAAGAAGTTACGATTGCGCTTGTGGGCAAATACACACAGCTCCACGATGCTTATATTTCTGTAGTAGAAGCCTTAAAACACGGCGGGATTGCCAGCCATGCCACTGTCAATATCAAATGGGTGGATTCCGAATTATTAAATGAAGAAAATGCATCCGAAATCCTTGGCGATGCTCAGGGAATTATTGTTCCCGGCGGTTTCGGCGACCGGGGCGTAGAGGGAATGATCGTTGCTGCCAATTATGCAAGGACAAACCAGATTCCCTATCTCGGATTGTGCCTTGGCATGCAGGTAGCGATTATCGAATTTGCAAGAAACATCTGCGGTATGCACGATGCTCACAGCATTGAATTAAATCCCCATACCACCCATCCTGTAATTTCCCTTATGCCGGATCAGGACGGAATTGAAGATATCGGAGGAACCTTACGGCTTGGTTCCTATCCCTGTGTACTGGACGCTTCCTCCAAAGCCTTTGCTTTATACGGAGAAGAGACGATCCGCGAAAGACACCGCCACCGTTACGAGGTCAACAACGATTACCGGAATGCCCTGACAGAAAAAGGCATGAACCTCTGCGGTATTTCACCGGACGGCCGTATTGTGGAAATGATTGAACTTCCGGCACACCCTTGGTTTATCGCAACCCAGGCGCATCCCGAATTAAAATCCAGGCCCAACCGCCCGCACCCGTTGTTTAAAGGATTTGTGGAAGCTTCTCTTCACACTGTCCGCTAAATCCGCAGCCTGCGGTTTTTGATCATTCATAATTGAAAAACAGAGAATGCCGTATCCCATATTTTCCGGATACAACATCCTCTGTTTTTCTTTTTATTCACTGGATTCGTAAACACAAACCCTCGCAGCTGCAGACAGAACCGTTACAAGGTCTCACATCTGGTGCCGCACCACCTGATATTCGTCTCCGCTTTTAAAATACGGACAGGATTTGTATTTCCTGCTCAAAAACCGTGCCATATCATCCTCATCCAGATTCACTGAGCAGTAATATTCCTCATCCTCCTCATCATACGCATTGTATGCACAATAATCACATTCCATTTGTCATCCCTCGTTATTTCTTCGTCCCTTTTGTCTTTTTCTTCTTGCTCAAAGCCGTCCGTTTAAACTGCTCTGCCAGGCTTTCCCTGCTCTCTGCTTCTTTTTCCACAATCCGCTTCACTGTTTCACTCTCTGTTACAAGCTCCAGCCCCGGAATATGAGAAACAAATTTCTGAAGAGTGGAATAACCGTATTCTTTTACTTTAAAATCCGGATACTTCTTATGGAGCTTCTGCCCCATTGCCGCCAAATCCACGCCTTCTCCCATAGACTGATGTACACATTCCCGGATATAAGCCTCCAGCTGCTCCCGCTTGATATTGTCATCCCGAAGTCCTACCAGAATCGTCGTCTCCTTTTTGTACAGTGTAAAGGTATCCTCCATTTCCTCGATAAATTTGGAAAGCGAACTATATCCATAGCTGCGGACATCAAAATCCGAATACTTTTTTAAGAGAGAATTTCCAAGCTCGCCAAGTCCTGTTTTTCTGCCGTTATTTTCATTCTCTGTAATAATCTCCACAATTGCTTCCTGAATTGTCTTCGGAGAAATATTTTCTTTTGTCCGGTCCGCATCCTGTTCCAACAAAATCTCCAAATTCGTAAATACCGAACAGGCCGCTTTAAACGACTTGGGCGTCTTATTTTCTCCCATTCCGATCACTTCCATACCGGATTCCCGAAGTCTGCTGGCCAGCTTTGTAAAATCACTGTCACTGGAAACAATACAAAAACCCTCTACCTTTCCGGTATAGAGAATATCCATAGCATCAATAATCAAAGCCGAATCCGTCGCATTCTTGCCGGCTGTATTGCAGAACTGCTGAATCGGTGTAATGGAATTCGTCAAAAGCTCCTCCCGCCATTTCGACGCCTGATTATTTGTCCAGTCCCCATAGATTCTTTTGTAGGTAATAATTCCGTATTTTGTCATCTCATCTAAAATAGCGGTAATATATTTTGCAGAAATATTATCCGAATCAATCAAAATTGCATATCGTTTATCTTCCATATCTTCTCCTTCTCACACTCCCGTATTGTATTCTTCTCTTAAAAACAGTATAATGATTAACAGGAATAAAGTAAAGGAGAAATCATGTTTATGCCCAAACTGCAGGCTGCCCACCGCATAACCGACCGTAACAAAACCAACTCTACCCCCAACTGGGCACACAGGGCCTTGTCAAACCGCAGGGGC
>CANODN010000250.1 GCA_947564765.1 uncultured Roseburia sp.
CGGAATGATAATCGTTTTTCCTATTGCAATAATACTTTTCATTGCCTTATTCATACTGACTCCTGACTCGTCGTAAATCCCTGTAGAAGATAATTCATTTAAGGTCTGATAAATCACCATATCCTGATTCCATGAAGAGGAAAGGTTTTGTGAACTTAAAAATTCAATCCGTTTGATACAGGTATCTACCATATGTACTATAGCAGACTCTTTGGAAGAGGGCAACCTTTCTTCACCATTATATTCCGAAAGAATTTGAATCACCGCCGGCGGGAAACAGTTCTGTGACGCCAGGCGGACGCCGTTTTCCACAAAAGGCTCTCCCTCTAAAATACCCAGACGGTAATAAAATCCGGCTGCCGTTGCCGTCATTTCATTGCAGCCGATTTCTGCCGCACATTTTTTGGCAATGGTAGCTACTTTGATGGCATGTACGTATTCTGCTTTGGAATAATTTTTGATATCGATCACGAGCGGATAATCCTCTCTTATAATTGTCTCACAGGCATCCCACTCTTCATGGGCTTTTTGGTCGTAAAGCTTATTCGAAAGCAATCGAAAACGAATCAGCGCTGCCAGCGCAAATCCACCGTTCCAGAGAAACAGCATTGTTTTGGTTTCCTCATAAGCCAGATAATGAAATACTGCCGGAATACACAAAGATGAGGCAATCAGTATTACAAATCCCCACAGCCGGAATTTCTTTTCCTGCATCGTCCTTGACATCTGAGCTCCGATCATCACCAGTATACCATAGGATGCCAGTTCAAAAAACCCTGATCCCGACGCCATACCCAGTATAACACATAAAAACAAACCAAATCCCATGGAAATTTCAGGATTGGATACAATCCCCAAAAACAAAGATACTGCCGCTGCCGGAAAGGTAAACTCCGGACAAAAATAACAGCACGCCGTTATGATACAAAAAATTCCATATTCTTTTGCAATTCTGTCATATTGATTGGAAGCGCTGGCTCCGATCTGCCGGTGCAGGCGGCTGCTTTCCAGCATATACAGTAAAACCGCAAGAAATACCGCGTCGAAAATGAAATATATGAAAATACGATCCAGCATATAACCGTTTTGCCAGATGAAAAATGCAGACAACAAAACAGTTAAAAATACAATTTCCAGATAATGCCGTAAGCGCTTCCAGGGCATTTTTGTCTCCATTATGTTCTACCTGCCTGTCTCTTTTTTGATCGATTCTGCCTTGTCTCATATTCCTCATAGGCTTTTACAATTTTCTGAACCAGAGGATGACGTACCACATCGCTGCTTGTTAATTCGCATCTTCCGATTTCATCTACCTTTTTCAATACGGAAAGCGCCACATCCAGACCAGATTTTGTGCCGGCAGGCAGATCCTTCTGTGTCGCATCCCCTGTAATAACTACTTTGGAACCAAAGCCGATCCGGGTTAAAAACATTTTCATCTGTGCAGGCGTCGTATTCTGTGCTTCGTCTAAAATAATAAAGGCATTGTCCAGGGTACGTCCCCGCATATAGGCTAAAGGCGCTACTTCAATCAATCCCTTTTCGGTATTGCGCTGAAAACTTTCTGCTCCCATGATCTGATAAAGCGCATCGTATAAGGGGCGCAGATAAGGATCTATTTTGCTCTGCAGATCCCCCGGAAGAAACCCAAGCTTCTCTCCTGCTTCGATGGCCGGACGGGTTAAAATAATCCTTCCCACATCTTCGTTTTTGAAAGCCGTAACTGCCATGGCAATGGCAAGGTATGTCTTTCCTGTTCCGGCGGGTCCGTATCCGAAAACGATCATTTTCTTCCGGATGGCATCCACATAATTCTTCTGTCCCAGTGTTTTGGGGCTTACCGGCTTTCCCTGAATGGTATGGCAGATACAATCCTGATCCAGCTCTGCAATCGAGACGCTCTTTTCTTCCATAGCCAGAGAAATCGCATAATTCACATTCTGTTCTGTAATGGCATTGCCTTTGTCGGAAAGCTCCAGCAATTGTTCGAATACTCTGGCGGCATTCTGGATGCTTCTGCCGTTTCCCAAAAGCTTTACCGAATCGTTTCTTACAACCACCGTCACATGGAATGTTTTTTCAATTTTTTTCATATATACATCAAACAATCCAAATACATTTGCAATGTGCTCCTGTGGAATGTTCAAACTAAGTTCCGTCAGACTCATCTTCCGTTTGCCCTTCCTCTGCAGATATCTTTTTGATTTCAGCCGGTTCATATCTGCCGACTCTTTCGATCGCCGTAATTGCAGCATGAACCTGACACGTTTGATCTGTAAACTCTATCATAACATTTTTATCGGTTATTTGAATACCCTTTTCTTCTAATTTTTTTAAAAAAAGAGAAACTTCTTCATTTGCTTTTTCTTTTGCGTCTTTTTTCTTTAACACTACCTTTTCATATTCACAATCATAATACGTCGTTTTTTCCAGAATAACCGGAATATAATAATCCTTTGCCAAAGCCAGCTGCCTGCTTTCCGTATAAGACAAATAAGGCTCCTTTTTCTGAAAGGCAGTCGGAAGCTTTAGCTGATAGGAAAAAATATTAAGAGAATAAATGCTTTTTCCCTCACCGGTTTTGACCTTTCTGCTATATTCCATAGGGAACGAATTCTCATATGTATAGGTAGTCTGTGCCAGAATATCGGCATCGGCTGTCACATAGACATAATCCATAATCTCGCCGCTGTCATTGTAGATCTCAAGCTGGCTTCCCACCAATAAATCGCCTTTTTGTATCTGACTGCCGGCCTTTACCGCGGGCGTTCCGTTTCTTGTAATAATAGAGGTGATAACGCCTTCTTTTTCCGCGATCAGGTCATAAGCTCCCTCGGGTTTTACCGGCTCTTCTCTGGAATCCTCTTTGGTAATCAGATTTTCCTGAAGGTCAATGGTCATTTTTGTTCCGTTTAACCGGACAGAAGCCCATATAATATTATCGTATTTCGTTCTGAGGGCTTCTTCTAATTTCGTACAGTCGATCTCTTTCTTTTTACTGCCGAAAGAAGCCTTCTCTTCCTCCAGAAAGGTCAGTATCGTATCATCGGTAATCAAAGAATTTCCGTTGATATCGATCAGCCAGATAAAGGTTGTCAGATACGTTAAAAACCCGATACAAAGAAAAATCCCCGCATCCACATCCTCCGTCAGCGTGACGCTGCCGCCGGTGCCCGCCGCAAT
>CANODN010000251.1 GCA_947564765.1 uncultured Roseburia sp.
AAAGTCGGAATGTCTGGTCCGCAAGTCGCTGGAATTATTGGAAATATTGGTGGTTCCAGAATGATTGCCGGAGAATGGCATCACTACAATATTGAAATTTCTCTGGATCGTTTGATTCCTTTCTGGGCTCCATCTGTTGTGATCTATCTTGGATGCTATTTATTTTGGGCAGCCAATTATATTTTAATTGCACGTCAGAATAAAAAAGAAGTTTATCAGTTTTTTTCGGCAGATCTTTTGTCCAGAGTGATCTGTCTGGCATTCTTTTTATTATTTCCAACTACAAATATCAGACCGGAATTAGATCCGGCAGATTTTTGGAATAAAGTTATGTTGTTTGTATATTCTGTTGATGCGGCAGATAATCTTTTTCCGTCGATACATTGTCTGGTCAGCTGGTTTTGCTATATCGGTATCCGGGGGAAAAAGGAAATTTCTCTGGGGTACCGGGCATTTTCCTGTATTATGGCTCTGATGGTATGCCTTTCCACATTGCTGACAAAGCAGCATGTCCTTGTGGATGTGGTTGGGGGAATTTTCCTTGCAGAGATTTGTTTTTGGCTTGGAAAAAAGCCGGTGATTTTTGGAATGTATGAAAAATTTCAAAATGGGATAAATAGAATAATAAAATCAGGAGGAGAGAAATGATAGGATTTTGGGACTATACGGTAATTCTTACATATGTGAGTCTGGCGTCAGCCATATCGGGTATTTTCTGTGCATCATCCGGATACCTGCAATGGGCAGTCGCATGTCTGGCTATATCCGGTTTTTGTGATATGTTCGATGGAAAAATTGCAAGAACAAAAAAGAACCGCACAGAGGATGAAAAATGTTTTGGAATCCAGATTGATTCTCTTTGTGATATCGTATGCTTTGGCATACTTCCGATTGTCATTTGCTACAAAATCGGAATGAATCATATTTACAGTATGATTATCCTGATTTTATATGGCCTTGCAGGTCTGATTCGTCTGGCTTATTTTAATGTGGCAGAGGAAAAACGTCAAAATGAAACAGATGAAGCAAGGAAATATTATCAGGGATTGCCGATTACTTCCATGGCAATTATACTGCCCGTTTTATTTGTGGCTTCTCCTGTATTTCCGAGTCATCAGGTTTTTATGATCGCTGTTCATATTATCGTAGCATTGGTCGGCATTTTATTTATTACCAATTTCAAATTTCGAAAGCCGGATACCATTGAAATTATTTTACTGGTAGTTATGGTTGCCGCTGCTGTTGCTGTTATTATTTTTGTGGAACGCAGCTTTTGGAGAATCATACACATTTATCGCTGATGGGAGGTTTTTATATGCGTTTTACGGCAGACCGAACGGGAAAGGTATTTTGTGAAAATTCCTTTCAGGATCGTTTTCTGGAAATTTTATATAATCATAGGACAGGAAGAATTTTATTAAAGCCTTTTCTCTCTCCTGCCGTTTCGAAGGCGGGCGGGATATTACTGGATTCTCCTGTATCAAAAATAGGCATCGCGCCGTTTATCCGCAGTCATGCCATTGATCTAAGAGAATTTGAAACCAAGAATTACAGATCATATAATGATTTTTTTAAACGAAAAATGCTGCCTGGAAAACGGAATATAGAGAAAGAAGAAAATATATTGATCAGCCCCTGTGACAGCAGATTAAGTGTTTACAAAATAAGTGATCATAATGTTTTTTCTATTAAGAATACAAGATATACGGTGAAAAGCCTCCTTAGAAATCAAAAACTGGCAAAATTATACGATGGCGGTTATATCTGGATTTTCCGGTTAAGCGTAGAGGATTATCATCGTTATATTTATGTGGATAATGGCAAAGTTTCCGGGAATATCAGGATTCCCGGTATTTTTCATACAGTAAATCCAATTGCAAACGATCACTATCCAATTTATAAGGAAAATACAAGAGAATATTCCCTTTTGAAATCAAAAAATTTCGGCCTGCTTCTTCAGATGGAGGTAGGAGCTCTTCTCGTTGGAAGAATTGAAAACAAGCCGGGAAGGAAAACAGTGCAAAGAGGAGAAGAAAAGGGAAATTTTGCATTTGGAGGATCTACCGTTATACTTATGACACAAAAAAATCAGGTATGTCCGGATAAAGATATTTTAAAATACAGCTTAAGAGGAATTGAGACAAAAGTAAAATTGGGTGAGCGCGTCGGAATAAAAGATTTGCACAGAAGAGAAAAAATAGTATAATAGGCTTATCAAGCATGCAGCAGGGGAGAAAGACATGAATACAATTCTAAAAATGAATGCATTGAACCAGTTAAAAAAGGGGGACAGGATATCCTCAACGGGTATCATTGTCAAGGGAACGGTTTGCATGCATCGAGGGAGGATTTCACGAATTGCCCAAAAAGGCTCTATCATTGGGATTTTTAATATCTTTGCCAAAGAATATCCTACAGAATGGATTGTTATGGAGGATACTTTTTTTTATTCTTTTTCCATAAAAGATGAAAAATCTTTGGAGGACTTTTTTAAGAGTAATCCGGATTATCGCGGTATTGCGGTTTATTCTATGGCAAAGGAGCTGGCAGGTATTTTTGAAGAAAGAGAGGGTATCCGACAGACTGCTTTGGAAATCAGGGATTTTATGAACCAGGATATGGAAGGTTTTTTGGAGGAAGCTTTACAGTTAGACTGCAGTGAAGAAAAATTATCCAATTATCTGGAATATGCAAATGTGTCCTTGGAAAATCACAAAAAATATTATTATAATAGTGTGAAAATGACATGTTACCAGATCAGGGAGATTTCTTCGGTTCTTAAGGAGATGATGAGATCCATTCAGGAAATGCAGAATTATTTGAAGGATAATTACTTCCGTATGACAGAGAAACCCTTGCTGGAAGAAAATGCAGACTGGGATGGTTCTTATGTTAAACGTCAGTACCAGCTTCTTTTACAAAAGCAGCAGGAAGAAATGGAAAGGCAGCAAAAAGAGGCATCCATGCCCACAGAGCAATTAATGGAAACATTAAAAAATTCACTGATTCAGATTCTTCGTTTTGCCAAAACAGAACAAGGCGAGCAAAAGGAAATTGCAGAGACAGTCCAGGCATTTGTAAATGCCAAAGACCGTTTATCTACACAGGATGATATGAGGAAGCTGAAAAAGCAGCTTACTACATATTATTTCAACTTATACC
>CANODN010000252.1 GCA_947564765.1 uncultured Roseburia sp.
GGCGGCATGGTTGGCGTACACTTTCCCGTAGGCGGCTATGAACTCGCTCAATTCGCAAGAGCCGGCAGTTTCAGCTCCGACCGAATCCAGTCAATCAAATCCTCTTCCATAAAGGAAGGCTCGATCAGATCGGTATTTTCTATCAGATAATAGCACAACTCTTCCAATGAGTATATATTCAAAGCAATGCTGTCAATATAATAAGGCACAAATGCCAGCTCATGACTGCATAAGAGTAATTCTCCCATGATTTCCTCCTTGTATGGCTAATGTACTGAATGTCTGACACACAAACCGGCTCTCTATATCGTAACGGTATATTCCCATATCTTTTCCGCACTTCTGACAATTTCTCCAAATCCCATATCCATAATACGGAAAGATATCCGGTCTGCCGCCTCCGGTTTCGCAGTAATACGGAGACGCGTCGTCCGATCCTCTCGTTTCGGCAGATCGGTCAGCTCCAGCAGACGCACGGAAGCCTCCACGCTTTTAGGCGGCTGGAACCAGAATTCGATAGAAGGACTTCCTTTCAGAATCACTTCACATTCTCCTCCGGCTTCATACCAGTTCTCTCCGGCAGTGATCAATGTGAAAAATTCTGATTTTCCTTTATTTTCTACTTTTAAACTGATATTCAGCTTTAATTCATTATCTCCCATATAGATATAAGGCCAGTCTGTATCTTCTTCCTTTGCTGCCGCAGCATAGCAGGCGCCTTTGCAGAAAAGATTTTTGCCCATAAACACACGGCGGCCCCGGCAGAGAATATCCAGGGATTTTTTCATCCATTCCCCGTCAAATCCATCACCGATCAGATACACGGAAGAAACGATCTTTCCTGCAAAATCTTTTTCTATGATCTCTGCAAATGCTTCGTCCCTTCTTTTCACCATGGTTTCATAACGCTTTTCTTCGATCGACGCCACCTGGGGAACGGTTCTTTTATCACGGTTTAATCTCCAGTAAAACAGCTTTCCGGTCATATAATAATAAAGAACCACATCATGAAGGCAGATCTCTGCCGGCTGACTGAAGGCATAATAGTAAAAGCTTTCTCTGTAATCCAAAAGCATCATCCGCTCCGACGGAAATTTGATCCATTCTGCAAATAAACCAAACAGCTTGCGGTACTCCAGGTTCATATTCTCTGTCGTAATGACCAGCTTATCCGGCCATGGTTCTTCCTTACTTCCCGAAGGCAGCAACAGAAGTTTTTTCAGAAATACGAATAAAAGCTCCGCAGAATCATAAATCGTTCCTTCAAACTCTGCCGTTTCCCGTGCAAGGGCTTTTTTCAGAAGTCCGTCTATATAAAAACTGCCTGCTTCCCGGGCGCTTTTTTTGGCCTCTTCTCCATAGAACCATTGTCTGCTTCCTCTTTTTTTACAGAGGCTCAACGGAATCTGGTATGCTTCGCTTCCTGTTACCATGCTGAACGTATTCGGTTCCGGCATTTCTTCCGTATAGCAGCTGATCATAGCATATTTTTCATTTAAATCAATTCCGATATATCGTTTGGCCATAATTTATCTCCGATTTATTCAAGTATCGTAAAGGTTTCGTCTACTACACTGTCCAGTTGTTCATATTCCCGTATTTTAGAAACGAATACCTTCTCATCCTCCGACTGATTTGTCATCAGTATTTCATTCAGCCGCTCATAGCGGTTCTGTATGCACGTTTCCTCTTCCGGACTGTATTGTATCTGCTGCCCGTCCGTTTCTTTTGTTCCGGTCTCTGTTTCTTCCAAAATATGATACCGGACTGCATCCCCGGCAAATAAGATGATTTCTTTTACGAAAATGCCCTCATAAACCTCCGGCATTTCTTCGGTAATCCTCTCTTCCATATCTCTTTCGTAACAAATCAGTACCCGGCTGTGTTTCTTTGTGCGGTATTCTATGTAATATCTGCCGTACAGCTGGTATTTTGTCTTCAAATCCGGACTTAATTTCTGATAAAATCCAAACTGCATCCCCCGTAAAAGATATTTCTGCAGCAGCTTTTCTGCCGGATTCTTATCCTGTTCCATAAGCTTTGGATGCTTTGTATAATAATTCAGCAAAGCCAGCCCGCAGATATCGTTCATTTCATTGCCCCCTGCCTGCCAATTCCGCAGAAAGCCAAAAAAATCTTCCGGCACTTCTTTTCCTTCCAAAAAAACAAGGCGTGAAAAGTAAGATAAATAAGCCTCCTTCACCAGAGAATCTCCCTGTGGTTCATAGCTTTGATATACTTCTTTGGCACACTCCGGAAATTCTCCTGTATCCAGCATCTTTTCCAACAGATTCCCTGCGATTTCTCTTGTGTCAATACCGGACTTTGACGCACACCGGAAAATTTCTACCATATACTCTGTGGATTCTTTGTAATAACGGCAGAGATACTCCAGCATAAGCTTGTTGTAACTGCCCTGCAGAAACGTATCCAGACAGTAATTTTTCCAGACAGGATCTTCTGCGCCTTTTAATTGCTGTATCTGATAACTGATCAGTCCTACCCGCTCTGCAGCAGGAATCTCCGACAAACCATATCTGCCCGCAATCTGACATGCAGGAGCAAAAAGCTGCTTTTTGATGCAGATCGAAAGGACTTCCCTCCGATCATCCGGCTTCATCAGAGAAAAATCCACCTTCTCCACTGCCTGTGCCATTTCTTCCGTCAGGCCCTTCTTATACATAATACGAAACATTTTGAGAAAAAGCGAAGCCCAGTAAGCCGGTGCCACCTCAGAATTGTCCATAATGGTCCAAAAATAAGGCAGATCTTCCTCTTCAAAAATTTCCTGTGCCTGATGTGTGGCAAAATAATATAAAATGCAGGGAAATTTCCGTGTAGATTTCTGCATACATATCCGTAAATATTTTCCGGGACTCATCATCTTTTCCAGCTGATACTCTGCGCTGCAGCTGCAGCGGTTTCCCTGTCCGTCTTCAAGCAAAATACAATAATCATTGGAATACAGCGGAAAATATGCCTCATGATCTACAATCGGTATTACCTGTTCCCTTCTCAGCTGAGCCTGCAGAACAATCACCCGCAATGCTTTTTCGTCAAAGCAGGTCAGCCTGTGTATAAATAAGATATCCGGCAGCACAGACAAAATTTCAGAAGAAGGCATCTCA
>CANODN010000253.1 GCA_947564765.1 uncultured Roseburia sp.
CGGCGACATTGCAGGCATCCAAAATTGCATTGGCTGCAATATCCGGCAGTCTCTCTAAGAATACTTCTTCCGGCACAAAGCCCTGCTCCGTCGGATAGCTGTCCGGTCCGTAATTCTTAATACAGTGCGGAATGTTCAGATCGTCATTCATCTTCCGCAGATATGTAATCAGAAGCTCTACCTTTTCATCCAATGTATCGCCGCCCAATCCCATAAAGTCTGCAATGTCGCCGTAGCGTTTCTTTGCCGTCTCGTCTTTGGCATTGAATGCGATTACCTTTGGCAGATACATAGCATTGGCTGCACCGTGAATGATATGTGCACCGTAATCTGCAAATGCAGCGCCTGTCTTATGGGCCATGGAATGAACAATACCCAAAAGAGCATTGGAAAATGCCATTCCTGCAAGGCACTGTGCGTTGTGCATGGAATCTCTCTTCGCCATATCTCCGTTGTAGGAATCCACCAGATCATTCTGGATCATCTTAATTGCATGAAGTGCCAGCGGATCGGTAAAGTCACAATTTGCCGTAGATACGTATGCTTCTACCGCATGTGTCATAGCATCCATTCCGGTATGCGCTACTAATTTCTGGGGCATGGTCTCTGCCAGATCCGGATCTACGATTGCTACGTCCGGCGTAATTTCAAAATCTGCGATGGGGTATTTAATTCCCTTTTCATAATCGGTAATAATGGAAAATGCAGTTACTTCCGTTGCCGTTCCGGATGTGGAGGAAATTGCACAGAAATGCGCTTTTTTCCTTAAGCTTGGAATACCGAATACCTTGCACATATCCTCAAATGTGATATCCGGATATTCGTATTTGATCCACATAGCTTTTGCCGCATCGATGGGAGAACCGCCGCCCATAGCAATAATCCAGTCCGGCTCAAATTTCAACATCGTCTCTGCACCCTTCATAACAGTCTCTACAGAGGGGTCCGGCTCAATGCCTTCAATGATTTCCACTTCCATGCCTGCTTCTTTTAAATAGTCCATTGCTCTGTCCAAAAATCCAAAGCGTTTCATAGAACCGCCGCCGACACAGATGATTGCCTTTTTTCCCTGAAAAGACTTCAATGCCTCTAATGCTCCTTTGCCGTGATATAAATCACGGGGTAACGTAAATCTTGCCATTTTTAACTGCCTCCTTTGATTATATGTTTATTTCTTTTTATAAGTTACCTTACTTCCTGCTCCGCCTTTTTTCACTGCTTTCTTCAGCTTTTTCAGCTGTTTTTTATTCATCTTTTTCGGGTACTGGATTTTGCAGGTCTTCTTAATTCCCTTCAAAGCCTGCTTTTCAATCGTTGGCGCTGTTGTACCCATAAAGCGGATTGTTTTCAACTTCGAGCATTTGAAAAATGCTTTTTTACCGATTTTCGTCACATTTGCGCCAATAGTAACACTTGTCAGTTTCTTCTTATTACCCTGATATGCGCTTGCACCGATTTCTGTTACTTTAAACGTATATCCATTCTTCTTCACTTCCGGTAAAATAACAATCTTCTTTTCTTTTTTGATTGCCGTTACCGTAACCGTTCCGCTCTTCCCGTTCAAGGCCGTCACTTTATAAGTATATCCATTCTCTTCAAAAACAGAATTCACCTTAAGCGCATTGGGATCTTCTTCCTCGTCCTCAGGTTCGTTGCTGCTGGAATTCAGGTTATTTTCTGCTCTCTTCAATGCTGCAAGCGCCGCTTTCATCTTCGCTGGATCTGCATCTTTACCAATCAGAGCCTTCACTGCCTCCAACGCTTTCTGGTATTCCTGTACCTTAACGGTATCATAGCCGCTTAAGTCCTTCTTCTCTGCCGCATCGACAGCCGCCTCTAAATCCGCATCTGTTATAGATGCTTTGAATTTTGCAGTATAAACAGCATCTTCTGCCACTTCAGAAAGTGTCAGGGAAGCTTCACCGGTTACCAGTTTATTTCTTTCATCATACCAGCCCGCAAAATCGTATCCTTCGTTTGCTGCTGCTGTCAAAGTTACACTGCCGTTTTCCTCTACCGAAATAAAACCGTTTGCGGTCTCTTCGGAACCGGATTTTGCCGTCAGTCTTCCTGCATTTCTCACATCCGCCTGATAAGTGATTATATACTGTTTCGGCGCCGGCTCTGCTTCTGCCAGAGCTGTTTGAAATACTGCATCTCCCAGACTGACATGATCGCTGCTGTTGCTTCCATTAGGATCTACTACAATTTTTAAAGTCCTTTTTCCTGCCAGATCATTCAGCTGAATCAACTCCGCATCTGTCTCAAATGTCATTACAGATGACGAACTCTTCACTAATTCATCATCCAGATAAACTTCATATGTTATAGAGGCCGTAGAAGATACTTCCTGATCGACGCCTATATAAGCTGAAAATGACGTAAATCCTTTTCCTTCCAGATCGTAAATAATTGTCATAGGCGCATGTCCGCCGATTCCACTCTCAAAGGTCTTCGTTTCTCTATCCACCAAAAGACGAATTGCATTTCCTTCCACACTCTTATTCATTAAAATATCATGACCTTCCCAGCCATTGGAGGAACCTTCCTGCATATCCATATCCGAAAGGGGCATTTCACTGATTCCCTTGATATCAAACATATAAATTCTTTCTGCCGCTTCATCCTTCGATACCACTTTCACCTGGATCTTATTATTTCCTGCAGCAATCGGAATCGTCTTGCTGAATACTCCGGTTCCGCTTCCAATTGCTTTTCCGTTTACGACAACTTCTATTTTTGCAGTATCTTCCTCTGCTTTTAATTCCAGCGGAGCCTGTGCCACTGTCGCCGTACCGCTGTATGAAGAAACTGCTGTATGAAACTCCTTATCCAATGTAATGCCTGCCGTATCAAACACCGCACTCTCCAGTTTTGCATTCCGATCACTCGCCAAAAATACCTGGATAGTATAAAGTGTCTGAGAGTTCAGTATTTCCGGTCTTACACGAACTGCAATTGTATTCCAGCCGGGCACAAGCTTCGCTTTTGCCTCGGTTCCTTCTGTCATCTCATTATTAACCAGAATATCCACAAATGCATTTGCAGAATCTGTCTCTGCTTCTATATTCAACTGCCAGTGTCAATGCAACCACTTTCTTTTTCATTGTCTTTCCTCCATTCAT
>CANODN010000254.1 GCA_947564765.1 uncultured Roseburia sp.
GGACAGTCAATGCTTGCTCAGGCTAACCAGTCTACTCAGGGTGTATTATCCTTATTACAGTAATTTCGAAATTACAAAAAGCCGGCGTTTTACGTCGGCTTTTTTCTTTATATATTTGAAAAAATCTGCAACCGACAGGAGAGAGAGCAATGGATACGACAGCATTACAGGAAGAGATAGACAATGTAAGCATAGCTTTTTATCAAAATCAGGAGAAGGAAGGATTAGAGCAGGTCAGTTTGCTGCTTCCGAAATTAAAAACAGTGACAGAAGCTTTGGCAAAAGCCGAGGACGATCCGCAGGTGTTATATTATATTGCTGCCATGTATCAGAATTTTAACTGTGCATACGGGCAGAGAGATATGTTGGGTATGGCGGATTGTCTGCAGGAATATGCGACGTCTGTAGTAGAATTATACAAGATAAAATATCAGGGGCAGGAAGATGGAAAATTGGGAAAAGAATATTAGAGCGCTTGCGAAAACAAATGAAATACTGGCGGATGAAATAAGGAATCACATTCTGCAAAAGAAAGAACATAAAATACAAATCAAAGAAGCAGGAACCGGGCAAAAGGTATTAGCCGCCATAAGGGACGGATATACCTGGTATTTAAACAGCAGACTCGATCCGGATAGCGCATCTGACGTATATGCCAGCCGCTATGACAAAAAGCCGTTTTGCCGATACTTTATTTTTGGCTTTAGCGATGGAAGGGTTATCCGCAGACTTTTGGAAAAAAGCGATGAAAGCAGCATTTTTATTATTTGTGAACCGGACCAGGAGATTTTGGAAAAGGCCATACTGGAATATGATCTGGAGGATATCTTCTCGAACCCTCATGTATGGATTGGTACTTCAAAAAGATGGGAAGATCTGATGAATGTGATTGCGAATGTGATTGAATACAGTTATATCAAGCTGGTAGAATTTTGTATTCTCCCGGGATACGATGTGCTTTACTCGAATATTTGTGAAAAATATATAGATGCAGTCATTGAAAGAATACAGTGGGAAGTGATGCAGAAGGAGACCTTTGAAGGGTTTAATCGGAAAATAGCAGTGAATGCATTGTTTCATGTAAACAATATGATTGCCCAGAGAAATTGTATTCAGATCAAAAAAGAACTTCAAAGAACCGGAGCCAATCAGCTCCCGGCAATTATTATTTCGGCAGGGCCTTCTTTGGATAAAAATATTCAGGAGGTAAAAAAAGCAGAAGACAGAGCATTTATTTTTGTCGTAGACGCCGCTCTGCGAACGGTGATCCGGGAGGGAATACGACCAGATCTGGTATGCACCGTTGATCCGAAAACGCCGGAGCGTTTTTTTGAAACGGTGGGAGACCAGGAATTTTTATGGATGGCTTCTTACTGGACAAATCCTTTGCCAATTCAAAAATACGGCAGAAAAGTATTTTATTACGATCACCTTATGTCCTGGTGGGATGATGCATTGAAAAAGGAGCTGAACGAGGAAATGCCGGTGTTTCAGCCGGGAGGTTCCATATCAATAGAAGCTTTTCAGCTGGCGAGGTATCTGGGATTTCAGACGATCATACTGATTGGACAGGATCTGGCATTTACCGGAGGACAGTCCCATACGAAAGGCATTGAAGGCGTTTTGGGAGATAATGATGCGTATATAAACGGAAGATACATTGTTCAGGTAGAAGGCGTCGATGGGGACATGTTGGAGACGGATTTTCAGATGCAGTATTATAAACAGTGGTTTGAAAAAGCGCTTCAAAATGAATATCGTGAATTAAAAGTGATCGATGCTACAGAAGGCGGCGCAAAGATAGAAGGAACAATCATTCAGACCTTGCAGGAAACCATCGAGCAGGAATGTAAACAGAAAATCGAATTTCATAAGAATTTGGAGAATCTGCCGCCTGTATTTGATCCAAAGCAGCAGGCACGTTTGTACCAAAAGGCAATGGAGCTTATGGATTTAAAAACAGAATTTGCAGAGCAGCTTGCAGCCATAATTTCTATGGAAAGAGAATTGATGCAGCAGTATCACAGCCTGGATAAGAATCAGGTTAAAAAACGGCTTCATGAAATTGCAAAGCAAAATGAAAAAATTGACAATCATCCGTTTATTGGATGGATTGCTTTGTATGCCAGCAAAGCAGAGTTTGAGCTGAAGGATACCATCTGTGCAAAAGAAGATATGGATGTTCCGGAGATTATGGAACAGAGTATCCGCCTGATGGAATCCTACCAGGCGGCAATTCCAATGTTTGAAGAGGATTTCAGGGAAGCTTTTCAGACAGAATAGAAAGTATCGTCTGTACTCTGTGTATAAAGGTATGGTGTTCTTTCATTTTGCCAAAGGCATTTTCTGCAATTTGCCGGCGTTCTGATTCATGGGAGAGATAATAATGTGTTTTTTTCAGGCAGTCCTCTTCGCTTTCATAAAATACAAAGTCCTCCTCCGGAAGAAAATAATCAAAAAAATCTGCCTGATAATTGGTCAAAAGAAAACCGCCGGCGCCCATAATATCCATACATCGCAGAGGAATGCCGGAATAAATGCTTTTTAACGTAATGTTTAAGTTTACGGCGCTGTTTTGAAATATCAGTGGCATGAGCGTATAATAATCTGCCGTTCCCATAAAATCAGCCTTTGGAATCTGCGGAGATGATTTGTGAGAATATAATTTTAACTGAAATTGCCCAGACAGCCGATCCAAAAGAGAAATCCGCTCATTGCTTGTGATTTTTCTGGCCAGAAAATAATTGGCATAGACATAAGCAGCCGACTCCGTGCCGTCCGGCATAGGCGTATAGGGAACGGAATGCTGCAGATCCTCTAAAATATTCGGATGCAGCAAATCCTCTAAAAGAAAGCAGCCGTATAACTTTTGCTGAGCCGTCATTATGGCATCCAGATATCCTTTTGTATAATCGGACAGATTCGTCAGCTGTTCAAAAAGGTTGTGATCCTCATTGTAAAGGGCGCCTACAAAAGAAATTTCTGTCCGGAGCTTTTTTGTAAGCTCCGCAGATGCTTTCATAGCAGATAAACGCCTGGTATTAGCCGCCAGAGGCAGATAATATACGGTGGAGATACC
>CANODN010000255.1 GCA_947564765.1 uncultured Roseburia sp.
ACCAACAAACCCGAAAATTCCGAATACAATATCCGCAAAATCCATATTTCCGGTATTTGT
Organism: uncultured Roseburia sp.; assembly: GCA_947564765.1. Lineage (GTDB taxonomy): Bacteria > Bacillota > Clostridia > Lachnospirales > Lachnospiraceae > Roseburia_B. Next base: position 61 of record CANODN010000255.1, read on the forward strand.
GACCTTCTGTCCGATTTCGATTGCAAATGTAAGCACAATAATCAGTGTAAATACATAAATCCAGGCAATGACCATCACATGATTATGCTTTGCAAGCCACTTAAAAACAGGATAGACGAAAAAGATAAACCCCATTCCCAAAACTCCGATAACAAGAAAATGCAGCTCTTTATCGGAAAAATCATATTCGTATGCATTGTTCAGCTGCATCAGCCGGTTATGAATCCGGGCAATCAATTCGACAACAGCATACAAAAATGCCTTCATCCCTTCCTCTCCTTTCACACATGACTGCTACTTCGCTACCGCTTTTTTCTTGCTTTTCTTGTTTCGCTTAATATCATATTTTTTCTCATAAACCTCAAGCTGTTTGGAATAGCTGGCATTTTTCAGTCCCTTTACACTTCTCAGATATTCGTGGGTATCAAATTCCTCTGCCTCCAGCTCAATCATGGCTACTGCAATATTCGAGCAGTGCGCTGCGATACGCTCAAAATTATTCAGAAGATCAATAAAGGCAAAGCCCTGTTTTAATTTACATTCTCCATTCTTGAGTCTTGCAATGTGGCGAAGCTTTAATTCATCACACATGACACTGATCAACTCCCGCAAAGGCTCTATCTTAACGGAAATCTCCAGGTCGTTTTCACAAAAGGCATTGATGGTCAAATCTAAAATTTCCTGAACTGCTCTTTCCAAAACATTTAATTCACTTTGTGCATCTTCCGAGAAACAAATTTTTTTCTCATACAATTCTTCTGCAGCATCTGAGATATTGACTGCATGATCTCCCAGGCGTTCAAAATCCCCGACTGTATGCAGAAACTTTGAAAGCTCTTTATTCTGGGCCGCCGTCATCTCTTTTCCGGTCAGCTGCATCAAATAAGTACCCAGCCGATCCTCATATGTATCAATTAAGATTTCTTTATCCTGTATTTTCTGATATCTGTCCTTGGAATAGTTTTCCAACAAAGCAAAAGCACGGAGAATATTTTTCCTCGCCTTTTTGGCCATTCCGTTCATCGCTCTGTGGCTCTGACTGATTGCAATCGCCGGATATGCCAGAAAACGCTCCTCTAAAAGCTCGAAATCTGCCATTTCTTCTTTATCTTTATCACTGTCCTCTTCTTCCAGATCATCTCTGACTGCCCAAAATACGAATTTTTCAATCCATTTGCTCATAGGCAGCAATCCGGAAATATTTACCGTACGATACACGGTATTCAGCAATGCAATCTGAACAGGCCCCATGATCATATCCATAAAGGGAAAACGAACAAATGCATGCACACTGTAAAATACAATGGACCAGAAGATCATACCGGTCAGATCAATCAGAAGATAGACAAGAGCCGTTCTTTTTCCGTTTTTATTGGTCCCAATGGAGGAAAGCAGCACCGGACAGGAGGCTCCTACACCGATTCCCATTGTAATCGGCAGCGCCGTAGCAAAATGAATTGCTCCTGTTGCAGATAATGCCTGCAAAATTCCCACAGACGCCGATGCGCTCTGCAGTACCGCCGTAAGGAGAATTCCCGCCAGAATTCCTGCAACCGGATTGGAAAACATTGTCAGCGCACTGATAAATCTCTCGCTTTCCTTCAGCGGGGAAACAGCTCCGCTCATAGTCTGCATGCCCAGCATCAAAATGGAAAATCCGAGCATAATGTCCCCGAGGTTTTTATAGGATTCTTTTTTGACAAAGGTTTTAAAAACAATTCCCACAATCGCTACAACGGCAGAGATCGTGGCCGTAGATAAAAGCTGTGCAATGCCTGCAGATCCTTCCATATAAGAAAGACACAGCACCCAGCCGGTAATACTCGTACCGATATTGGCTCCCATAATAATGCCAATCGCCTGAGAAACCTGCATCATACCGGAATTGACAAAACCGACCACCATAACAGTAGTCGCGGAAGACGACTGAATAATCGCAGTAACCACCATTCCAAGCAAAACACCTTTTAAGGGCGTATTGGTCAGCCGATAAAGCGTCAGCTCCAGTTTATTGCCGGCAACCCGCTTTAATCCGTCTCCCATCAAAGACATTCCAAACAAAAACAGCGCCACACCGCTTAAAAGCGATAAAATCATTGTAAATCCCATAATATAATCCTCATCTGCCGTATCGTGTTACGGTTTGCTCTATGACCTGTAACGTATACCTTTGCGGTATCCTTGTATGACACGCTCCTTTAGAACGGTCCATAATGCCCTGCATTACACACAAAAAACATTATACATCAGGTAAAACAGGAAACACAAGATAATTTTTACAGTCTTTCCAGCTCTCTTTTCAAATATTCGTATCTTAAACGCTTCTCCTCTTTTGCAAAATGCGTTTCCCGAAACTGCTCCGGATTGCCTTCATAATTTAAAACCTCATCTCCAAACTGTTCACTGGTCAGATCAAAACGGCAGTCTCCGATGACATTATAGCAATGATAATTTCCGCCCGGGCGCAATATGCCGTACACCTTTCCGCCGAAAATATCCTGCGCCAGAAATGCCGTGATGGAGCACTGTCCAAGTGTCTTGTTTTCCGGCGTCCAGTCCTTGCGCATCCTCGGCGCACAGGTATCTGCACACCAGATTTTACTAAGCGCATCGTATAAATCGATGGGTGTGGATATCCCTTTGTATTTGTCCGTTACAGCCAAAGCATCTGCCTGCTCCCAGCCCCAGAATTTATATTCCATTTTTATGATCTCCTGTTGTTAAAAATTTCTTATAAGACAAGAAAGAATTCTGCTTTGCAGAATTCTCCGCCTGCGGCGGGTCGCTTTTGCGACATAATTCCCTTCCGCCGCAGTGCGATCCTGCCCGGAGGGCTTTTTATCTTATAAGAGATTGCAAAGCAATTTCTTATAAGATAAAAAGACGCGAAGCCAAACCTTTTCGGGTTCTGCTTCGCGCCTTCTGATGCCGGCGATGGGACTTGAACCCATACGACGTTGCCGCCAACAGATTTTGAGTCTGCCTCGTCTGCCAATTCCGACACGCCGGC
>CANODN010000256.1 GCA_947564765.1 uncultured Roseburia sp.
ACATTTCCTATTAAATGTGTTTTGTTTTCCAAACAAACTGTATTATACGACAGCATACGACAAAAAACAAATAAATTTTTTAGAAAATTTGTGCTAAAATTCCTTAGCTGGAAACCGGAACCTATTCAAAGGAGCAGAATATAATAGAGTAAGTTTGTTATCGTATTATTGGAGTTTATGATGGAATGTAGAGGAATTATTCATGTGGTGAGAGAAGGAGATACGTTATATACATTAAGCAGGAAGTATCATGTGCCCCTGCCGCAGATTATGTATGCCAACCCCTTTGTGGATATTTATAATCTTCAGATTGGAGATGAGCTTTGTATTCCGGTGTCTTTGCGGGATGAAATGCAGAGAGGGTAGAGGAGGTTGTGTGGGACGGACGCCTGCGGGGCAGCCGGATGATATTGTTCGGGGACTGTGTTCCCTTCGGTCACAAGGTCTCCCTCACAAATATCATCCGGCTGTCCCGCAGGCTGTCTACACAATCTTTTCCAAATCCACAGTTGTTCCAAAATTGTTAAATTTACTGCTTCTTAAAAACGTTCATCTGTAGTATTTTGCACAGTGTAGTCTGCAGGGAGACCGGGGAAAGGTATGCAGTGAGGGAGACCTTGTGACCGAAGGGAACACAGTCCCCGAACGCATATCTTTCCCCGGTCTCCCTGCGGACGGCCCCTTTTGCCATAACAACATAAGTGAAAGTTTTTTCTCCCGTTGACAAAGCATACGTGAAATTTTATAATGCTTGTTAAATAAAGAAAAAAGGCGGATACGGAATGAATAATCTATTAAATAAAATGGAACGGAAGATCGGCAGGTATGCGATACCGAATCTGATTTTATGGCTTTTGGCAGGATACGCCATAGGATTTACTCTGGTGTATGTGAATCCGGAGATATTTGCTTTTATGACATTAGAACCTTACTATATTTTAAAAGGGCAGATTTGGCGGCTGATTACGTGGGTGCTTGTGCCGCCGGATACCGGTGTGTTGTTTATTGTGATTATGATGCTGTTTTATTATCAGCTGGGACAGTCTTTGGAACGTACATGGGGGACATTCCGGTTTAATGTTTATATTTTTGGCGGAATTATATTTACGGTAATCGGCGCGTTTCTTTGGTATATTATTTCTTATGCAATATATGGTGCTCCAACAGTGGGAATGGGAATTTATTTTACAACCTATTATATCAATATGGCGATTTTCCTTGCCTTTGCTGTATGCTATCCGGAGATGCAGGTGCTTTTGTATTTTATTATTCCCATCAAAATGAAATGGCTGGCAGGAGTATACGTTGTTATGCTTGTCTTTAGTATGATTCAGGAGGGCTGGGCAGGCAGAGTGGCCATCGTGATGTCATTGCTTAATTTTTTTGTATTTTATTTTTCCACCAGGGATTTCAGACGGATATCTCCAAAGGAAATCCACAGACGGCAGACCTTTAAGAGTCAAATGCGCCAGTCGGCGCCAAGAGCGGGCGTGACAAAGCATAAATGTGCGATCTGCGGCAGGACAGAGCTGGATGATCCGAATCTGGAATTTCGTTTTTGTTCCAAATGCGAGGGGAATTACGAATATTGTCAGGATCATTTATTCACACATCAGCATGTTTACAGGAGTTGATCGGGAAGGAATACGGATTTATGAAAAAGACGGTTTTACTGTTTGAATCCAGAGATCTTTGTTATGAATCCAATCAGTATTTTATGGGATGTCTGGAAGAAGCCTTTGAAGAACTGGGATACCCGGTGGAATCTTGTGATTTGTCTATCGGAATGGAGGAGAAGCTGGAACGGATTTTGGAGCGGCAGGCGAACTATCTTGCGGCATTTGACTTTAATTCGCTCTTGCCAAGGCTGGAGTTAGAAGACGGGACGCCTTACCTGAAGGCATTTTCAGTTCCTTTTTTTAACTATCTGGTAGATCATCCTCTTTACCATCATGTGGGATTGAAAAGGGAGTTCCCTTTTTATGCAGTAATTTGCATTGATCAGTGTCACAAACGGTATATCGAGAGATATTATCCCCATATCGAACATGTTTTTTATCTGCCGCTGGGCGGTATGGAGGCAGCTTCGGAAAGGAGCTTTGACCAGAAACGGTTGGAGCTTCTTTTTTTGGGAACCTATGAGCCGGAAGAAAAATTATACCGGGAATTGGATGAATATCCGAAGGCGTTAAGGCATGAGGTTGCGTCTTTGATTGAAATGATGCAGGCAGATCATGAGCTGACGCAGGAGGCTGCGTTGGAACAATATCTGGATGAGCACAATGAGAATCTCTGCCCAAAGGCGTTTGCGAAAAGGCTAAACGGAGATTATCTTGCAGACAAATATCTGCGGAACTTACGAAGAAAAGAAACGCTGCTTGCTGCGGCAGAAGCAGAAGTGCCTTTTACCATAGCAGGCCATGGCTGGGAGTCGGTAGAGGAGCTAAACCGCCGTCATATTACAATTCAGAAAGGCGTCGGGTTTGCGGCCTCCCTTCAGCTTATGGCGAATGCTAAAATGCTGGTCAATACAACGCCGGGCTTTCACGGAGGACTTCACGACCGGGTATATTCTGCCATGATGAATCATACCCTTTGTTTTACAGAGGCGAGTCAGTTTGCAAAGCAGGCGCTTTCCGATGGAGAAGAGGCAGTTTTGTATGACAGCAGACATTTGGATGCGCTGTCAGAAAAAATCAGAATCCTATATGAGCATCCAAACGAGATTCAGATGATGACAGACCAGGCATTTTTAAAAGCAAAAGAACAGCATACCTGGCAGAAGAGGGCAGAAGAAATGCTTCTGTTTATGGATTGCAATGGGCATAAACTGTGAGTTTCGGAAAATCACGATTCAAAAATGAAAAAAATATAAACTTTACAGGAAACAATTGACAATTTAAATTAACAGTATTAATATTTTGCATACGCCAATTATTAACACTGTTAATTATTTTTTTTGGAAAACAGGAGGTGAAGGAATTGACAAATGAGGCGAGAGAGTTTCAGGAAATTATGAATAAGTTTGCGGTTTTGCAAATGACCTTGATAATTGGGGCGGCGGTTATAT
>CANODN010000257.1 GCA_947564765.1 uncultured Roseburia sp.
GCTGTATTCATAACCTTCCGGTATATTTTTGATTGTGCCTTCTGTCTCGCCCTCCCTTTATGCATCTTTGATCGGAAATTATCTCTATTATATTCATTACGATACGGAAACAGCCTCTACCTTATACCGTGTCAAACTGGATGGTTCCGAATTGGAACAGGTAGACAAAAATCCTTACTTCACCTGTTCTGCTAACGGACAATACCTCTATTACAACGGTATTGCCAATGACCACAATATTTATCAAATGGACACGAACACTGGTATTTCCCAGACGATCTGCCAGGGCAATTACTGGATGCCTTCTGCCGACAATGAAAATATCTATTTTCTGGACTGTCTGAACAATTATTCCCTTGTCAGACTGCCTCGTTCCCAGTCGGAGCCGGTTCCCGTAATAAACGACCGGATCGAATATTACAATGTTTATGGGAATACGATTTATTTTCAGAAAAATAATTTAGACGGAGATGCCGCTTTCTGCAGTGTTTCCACAGACGGAAGCAATTATCAGGTGATTCTGGAAGGAAATTACACCAATATCAATGTTACCTCACAGTATGTTTATTTCAGTGAGGTCGGGGAAGAAGATACGATTTATCAGATGCCGACCGGAGGCGGCGGTGTTTCTGTTTTTCAACCGTAATGACTTCAAAACAAAACTGCAGGATGGGAATCTGTTCTTATATTCCCATCCTGCAGTTTTCTTATTCTATCCAAGAAAATCCTGTCTTATGCTCAAAACGGATTTCATCTCTTATTATTCTGCTGCATGCTCCTCACGATGCATTGAGAAATTACTCTGATCGAAATGACTTAAATTCTCTGTGATATCCCGGCCATCTGCCATGCCAATCAATGCGTCCCTGTCTTTCTTGGAAACCATCTGATCTTTAAAGGCACTTGGTCCGCCGACACATCCGCCGACACAAGCCATACCTTCGATAAAGTCCTCCGGAAGTCTGCCTGCCTTCAGCAGAAGCAGCGCTTTCTTACACTCTGCCGCTCCGTTAGCCTTGCATACCTTAGGATCGCAGTCGTAATCCTTCTCTTTCATGTACTGTAAAACAGCTGATGTAACACCACCGGAATTGCCGAAGCGTTTTCCGTAGGTGGAAGATTCCTGATAATCGTTTTCTGACGGCTGCAGCTCTACGCCTTTGGCTTTCATAATCGCACGGATCTCACTGTAGGTCAGCACGTAATCTGCATTGCCTTCAATATTGTGCTCTGTGGCTTCGGATTTCTTTGCAATACACGGTCCGATAAATACAACAATGGCACCCGGATGTTTTGCCTTAATCAAACGGGATAATGCACACATCGGAGATACTGACGTAGAAACATATTCCTCTAATTCCGGATAATGCTTACGAATCATATTGACAAATCCCGGACAGCAGGAAGTCGTCTTTTTCTTGCCTTCCTGATATGCTTCATACCACTCATCGCCTTCTGCCTGCGTCGTTAAATCGCCTCCGAGGCCTGCTTCGATAAAGTTGGTAAATCCTACCAGACGCATAGCATTACGCCAGCTTCGCATGGTAATATCCGTTCCGAACTGGCCTTCGGTAGAAGGAGCTAAAATTGCGTAAACGAGCTTGTCGGATTTCAATGCATTGATAACATCTACAATATGCGTCTTAGAACCGATTGCGCCAAAGGGGCACTTATGTATACATAAACCGCAGCGGATACATTTCTTCTCATCGATTACGGAAATACCTCTCTCATCCTGGGTGATCGCATTCACCGGACAGTTGAACTTACAAGGCCGTTTCAAATCCGCGATTGCATGATATGGACAGGCTTTTGCACATTTTCCACATTCTTTACATTTGGACGGATCAATATGGGAACGATGTCTGCCAATGGAAATCGCATTGAAATTGCAGGCGTTGATACATGCCTTTCCGATACAGTTCTGGCAGTTGTCTGTTACAACATAACGGGAAATCGGACAATCTTCACAAGCAGAGCTGATGACCTGAATAATATTTCCATCGTCTACTTCTCCCGGTGCCTTTCCCTCCGCAAGACGGATTCTCTGGCGGATAATCTCCCTTTCTTTATAAATACAGCATCGAAACTGAGGTGTGGGTCCCGGAATCAATCTCTCCGGTATATAATCTCTCTGTTCCTCCAAATCCCCATCAAATGCATGCTTGGCTACTTCATACAAAACCTCATGTTTAATTTTGATTACGTTCTCGTCAGCGTACATTCCATTCTCTCCTTTTTCTTTTTATTTTATTATATTGTGAAACGATTCGCAATAGGAAATGACAGGTTTCTACAAATAATCTCATATTCTTTTCTGCATTGTTTTTTCACACTAAGCTCCTCCCATATCAAAACAAATACCGATATATTCTGTAAATATCCTGCATCCCTTCATATTGAAATCCACATTTTTCTGCCACTCTTATAGAAGGTGCATTTGCACTGCGAATCAACAGCTTCGCTCCATTACAAAAAGGGTACTCATACAGCCAGTCCAAAAAACCTTCCAACGCTTCCGTCATATACCCTTTGTTCCGGCATTCTCCTGCAACGGCATAGCCAATTTCCACATATCCTTCCAGATCCGGAAGATGCTTGCTCCCGATCAGTCCAACGCCCCGTCCGCTCCTTTGCTCTGTCATCAGCCAGTAATTCAGCCAGGGATATACATCGGCCTGCACCATATGCATCTGTTCTATTTTATGTTCTACGGCAGACATTATAACTTTCGTGAGTACGGATTTTTCCAAAAAATCCTGACTCCCATTTTGAATCTGTTCCATTTCCCTTAACGAAAGCGATTTTAAAATCAGCCGTTCACATTCTATACTTTCCTTCATATGCTCTTTTCTCTCCATACCGAAACCTTTTATGCACACTCTATCCTTCTAACAAGAAAACCTTCCGCCGACAGCTTCTTCCAAATACACGGTACCAAAAGTAAAGCTGCCGTTTGACCGGCAGCTTTAAAGGGGAGAGTTTATGAAAAAGTTTTGTATCACATCTGTGATGCTATTAATATAA
>CANODN010000258.1 GCA_947564765.1 uncultured Roseburia sp.
ATTCTGCTTTCTTTTCAAATGCATCCGAAAGCCGAAACATTTTTTTCTCCGGCTGTTCTTTCATTCCGTTATAAAAGATAACAAATCTCGGAGTTGGAATTCGAACCAAAGCAGAACCATATAAATCTGCATTCCTTGTAATACCCTGCAGCACTTTCGTTACATAAATCAAATGTCTGAACGGCATATTGGGATTCACCGTGGATTGATGTTCATATAGCATTAATTCAAAATTCATCACAAAGGAAATATCGTTCTTATAGGACATATATATAGCATTTTCCAATGTCGTAATTTCAAATTCCTCTCCATCGGTATATTGCGTGCCGTTCATCGCATTATACAGACTCAGCAGCTCTTTCTTTTCCCGAAACAGCATCCGAAACATCGTGTCCTTATACTTGCGCTGCGGGCGCACTTTTGTCTTTTCTTTTTTCATGTTGTCCTCCTTCTTGCAGGAGTCCGTTCCGAAAATCTCCTGCTTTTTGTTTTTGATTGTTGGAATAAAAGCATGGATTTTCTGAAACATGATAGAAATCACATAGATCATTTGATTAGAATAACAGAATAGATGCCTTACCGGCATCCCTTTATGACTTGTTTCTGTAAAACGTTCTTTCAAAAGTATGCTTTTGTTAAGCCTAGCATAAAAAAACAGGCATTGCAACTTCCAAAAAACGGATTTTTAATTTTTTGCGCATTTTCAGCATTTTTCACAAAAAATGCATTGTCCTTGCCGTATCAGCGACAGTATTGCTATTAGGCGTTCTGCATCTTGCGCACCCAATCTATAAAGCCGCGGCTATTTAGGGCCTGTCTGGAACAGTATTTGAAAAGAAAAAAAGAAGAATTGTAAGTGATATTAAAAAGTAATATTGGGAGAATTGCAAAACACCACCAAATACAAATCTGTTTGGTGGTGTTTAACAATGTTTTATTTGTTCATTTTCAACAAAATTATGTTGTTATTTATAATTCACAATTTTTCCAAAATCCGGTTTCAAAGAAGCGCCGCCCACAAGACCGCCGTCGATATCCGGTTTGCCGAACAGCTCTGCTGCATTGCCTGCATTTACAGAACCGCCGTACTGGATACGGATTGCTTCTGCTGTAGCTTCGTCATATACTTCTTTGATGCAGTTACGAATAGCTCCGCAAACCTCTTCTGCCTGATCGGAAGTAGCTGTTTCACCTGTTCCGATTGCCCAGATCGGCTCGTAAGCGATTACGGCTGTCTTTGCCTGATCTGCTGTTACATTCTGGAATGCAATCTTGATCTGCATACGAATCCAGTCAATGTAGATGCCCTGTTTTCTCTGTGTCAGAGACTCGCCGCAGCAGATGATTGGTGTAATGCCATGCTCAAATGCTTTTAATACTTTCTTGTTTACTGTCTCATCTGTTTCTGCAAAATATTCTCTTCTCTCGGAATGTCCGATGATAACATATTTTACGCCTGCGTCTACTAGCATTCCCGGAGAAATTTCTCCTGTGTATGCGCCGCTCTCTTCATAATACATATTCTCAGCGCCGATCTGAATATTTGTTCCTTTTGCTGCTTCCATAGCCGGAATAATGTCGATTGCAGGTACGCAGAATACTACGTCTGCCTCGTCATTTGCTACCAATGGAGCTAATTCTTTTACCAATGCAACTGCCTCGCTGGGAGTTTTGTTCATTTTCCAGTTTCCAGCAATAATTTTCTTTCTTGCCATTTTTATTCTCCTTTTCTATTTATCGTCTGCTGCCACTACGCCCGGAAGCTCTTTTCCTTCTAAGAACTCTAAGGATGCCCCGCCGCCTGTGGAAATATGGCTCATCTTATCTGCAAATCCAAGCTGATTTACAGCTGCTGCGGAATCGCCGCCGCCGATGATGGTTGTAGCGTCTGTTTCTGCCAGAGCTTCTGCCACTGCAATGGTTCCTTTTGCAAGGATCGGGTTTTCAAATACGCCCATTGGTCCGTTCCATACAACGGTCTTTGCAGATTTTACAGCCTCTGCATACATTTCTGCTGTCTTAGGTCCGATATCGCAGCCTTCTTTGTCTGCAGGCATACTGTCTACTGCATAAGTCTCCACGTCGATTTCAGCATCAATCGGATTCGGGAATGCAGCTACGGTTACAGAGTCCACCGGAAGAAGTAATTTCTTGCCGAGTTTCTCTGCTTTTGCAATCATTTCTTTACAGTAATCCAATTTGGAATCGTCTACTAAAGAGTTACCGATTTCATATCCCTGTGCTTTTAAGAAGGTATATGCCATACCGCCGCCGATAATCAGGGTATCGCATTTCTCAAGTAAATTGGAGATTACGTTTAATTTATCTGCAACTTTTGCGCCGCCTAAAATTGCTACGAATGGTCTTACCGGATTCTCTACGGCATTGCCAAGGAAATCGATCTCTTTCTGCATTAAGTATCCGACTGCGTTCTCGCCGCCTTTTTCAGTGATGAATTTTGTTACGCCTGCAACGGAAGCATGTGCTCTGTGGGAAGAACCAAATGCGTCGCATACATAAACGTCTGCCAGATCAGCAAGCTCTTTGCTGAATTCTTCGCCGTTTTTAGTTTCTTCTGCACCGCGGAAACGGGTATTCTGAAGAAGTACTACATCGCCTTCGTTCATAGCATTGACTGCTGCTGTAGCTGCTTCGCCGGTTACATTGTAATCTGCTACGAAGTTTACTTCTTTACCAAGCTTTTCGGAAAGTCTCTTTGCAACAGGAGCTAAGGACTCGCCTTCGTTTGGTCCGTTCTTTACCTTTCCAAGGTGGGAGCAAAGGATTACTTTGCCTCCGTCTGCGATTAATTTCTGAATCGTAGGAAGGGCTGCTTTGATACGTGTTTCATCTGTGATGTTTCCATCTTTTAACGGTACGTTAAAATCACATCTAACAAGAACACGTTTGCCTTTTACATTAATATCATCTACTGATTTTTTGTTTAATGACATGGGTCATGTCCTCCTTTTCATTATT
>CANODN010000259.1 GCA_947564765.1 uncultured Roseburia sp.
TGCGTGAAACACGGCGGATTTCTCCCGTTAATCCAACCTCTCCCATATAAACATACCTTCTTTATAATGATCCCAATGTCCGGAAATTTTATACAGATCGGATTTGGCCATAAGCGGTGTTCTGGTGCGTACATATCCCCATTCTTTCTCTTCCAGATCTTCAATCCAGCGCTGAAGCTTGATGATCATCTTTGTACCCTTTGGTGTAAACAGCGGGAGTCCCTGTCCGATTACATCTACGGTAGTAAATAAGCCCATTTCACGGCCTAATTTGTTATGATCTCTACGTTTTGCATCTTCTAATTTGTCCAGATGCGCTTTTAATTCTTCTTTTTTGTTAAAAGCCGTTCCATAAATACGCTGCAGACGGGCTTTTTCAGAATCTCCTCTCCAGTATGCCATAGAAGAAGAAATCAGCTTGTACGCCTTGATGCCTTTGGTGCTCATCAGATGCGGTCCGGCGCAAAGATCTACGAATCCGCCCTGATCATAGAAGGATATCTCAGAGCCTTCCGGCAAATCTTCGATCAGCTCTACCTTATAGGGTTCCTCTTTTTCCTTCATGAATTGAATTGCTTCTTCTCTTGGCAACGTATATCTTGTAATCGCATGGCCTTCTTTGATGATTTTCTTCATCTCTGCTTCTATTTTGTCCAGATCCTCTCTGGAAAATGGCTCTGCGTCAAAATCATAATAAAATCCATCTGCAATCGCAGGTCCGATGGTTACTTTTGCATCGGGAAACAGACGTTTCACTGCTTCTGCCATAACATGTGCAGCCGTATGGCGAATTACCTTTAAGCCTGCTTCATCACTGGCTGTTACGATATTCAGACTGGAATCTTCATGGATCTCTGTCCGTAAATCCACAATCTCTCCGTTTACTTCTCCGGCACATGCTGCTCTTGCCAGACCTTCACTGATATCCTTTGCAATTTCATATACGGATTTTGCTTCGCTGTACTCTTTGACCGAACCGTCTTTTAATGTAATTTTCATTCTTAACCTCCTTCTTGTCCTGTTTTTGGGACATACAGGTATACCTTTTTGTATTTCCTGTTAAAAAATCCCTGATACATAAGAACTATGTATCAGGGACGATATACTTTACCGTGGTTCCACCCGGATTTGACTTCTCTCTTCCTGTGTATCGTCCCATAAATCGGAAGATTCACCAGAGAAAAATCATCTCATTTGACGATAACGGAGTCACCGGACCGGATTGGGGCCGCTCGGAGTTAGTTTTCGGCTGTTTCCTGTAAAGATGCTTTCAGCACACTCCTGGAATCATTTCTCCCGGAGGACATCTCTCTCTGCTGCATTCCGTCAGCTTACTCTTCTCTTCTACGCGTTTCATTCTTCGATTGTATATACAATTCTTTCTTTATCATATGACATTTTTGCCGATATGTAAAGAATATTTTTATTTTCCGCAGCAATGCTTGTACTTCTTGCCGCTTCCGCAGGGACATGGATCGTTACGACCTGTCTTTTTGCCGACGATGACTGTTCCTGACTTCTTCTGCTCTAAATACAATGCTTTCTTCGTCTCTGCATCAAATATCTCGTCCCACATCGGAAGTTCATACAGCCAGTCTGCCTTGGCGTCTACCATATTCTTGTACAGCTTTTCTTTGTCGAAAGCAAGGCTGACCTTCGTATCCTCTTCCATAGTGTCGATGGGATTTGGCTCCACCAGACTGTCATTGATGCCATCCAAAAAACCTGTCATATCTAAAACGCTGATCTCATATTTATCAGCAAGCTCCTTGACGGTTCCTTCTACTTTTTCTTCTGGATTGGTCAAAAGCTTCTCATATACACCTTTTTCTACCAGGAAATATCTCTGCCAGAATCTCTGCAGCTCCTGTTTATTTGTCTTTTCATTATAGGCAATCTTTTGCCAGTTTTCTAATAATGCCATAGTTCTGCTCCTTCTTTAAAAATCACAAAATTATCTTTTATTATAGCAGATGCTTGTTCACTTTTCAATCACCTAAAAAAATTTTATTTTTTCCGGTTTGATGTATAAATCCCCGGAATTCGTATCATACTATAATTGTTCCCGAAGAGATCAATCCCCCACCTGCTCTTCGGGTAACACTACCAAAGATGCAAGAATACTTATCCTCCCCTATAGAAGCCTTTGAAACTGCCGGTGCGTAGTTTTGGAGGCTTCTGTTATGTTACATCTCCTCCAGCAGCCCTTTCATCCCTTCTTTTTCAAAAATTTCCTTATAATATCCAATTTCATCACGAATCAGCTGATCGATCACCTGTATCCCCAAAAGCTCCACCGGAGCCTTATCATCTGTCATCCGGTAATTGCCTGCCTGATATGGTTTTAGTCCCGCAGAAACCCTCTGCATCATATCCGTCAATTCCGAATCCGAAAGAAATTCGATGCCGGAGGAAAAATTTCCTGTCATCTTCCCGGAATTTGACGCAAAAAGCTCCCGGTTTGTGGTTCCCGGAACATCAATGGTATAAATTTCATCAAATACGGCGGAAATCGTATCGGCAAGATACTGATTGATATTACCCTCTTCCTCGCCCCGCATATTCATATTGACTACCATAACGCCATCCTCTGTCAGATGCTCCTTTACCAATGTAAAAAATTCCACGGAGGACATCTGAAATGGTATGGTAATATCCTGATAAGCATCTACCATAATTACATCATATTTTTTGTCAACGACATTCAGATATGCTCTGCCGTCATAGGTAATTACATCCACATCCTGGGGAAGCTCAAAATAAGTTTCTGCCAGTTTTGTAATCTTTTCATCAATTTCCACGCCCTCAATATGCATATTGTCAAAATATCGCTCACACTGCGTCGCAAAGGTTCCTGTTCCGTTTCCCAGAATCAGCGTCTGCATAGCGTCTTTTTGGATTCCTCCTGTCATCAAGGGCGCCATATTCAACTCTAGTTTCTCTGTATACAATATCTTCCTCATTTTGACTAG
>CANODN010000260.1 GCA_947564765.1 uncultured Roseburia sp.
ATGGATTTGTTAAAGGTCCAGTCATCCAGACGATTATTCAGAAGAAATGCATACGTCTCCTTTGGATATTTTGCATAGGCGGTCGCCACGCACCAGGCAACTCCCATTTTCGTATAATAAGCATCATAAGAAAGTCTGTTTAAAATCCCAAGTACTTGCTGGATATACTCATCTGTCAAAAAATGACTCATCAGAAGAACCGCTGCCATTCGCTGGTAGTATTCCTTTGCTTCCTCTGCATAAGGCATCAGCCAGGCAAATACTTTTTCTCTGTGCTTTCTGGCAATGGAAAAGGTCTGGCAGAAAGCATCATTGACGCACCAGTCCTGAATCTTCGGAACAAAACGGTCTGCATAGGAAAGCAGCGTTTCGATATCATCTCTGGCATATCCCAGTACAAAAGCCTGCAGCATTTGCTGCTCTAAATAATCGTTGGGACACTGCTCTAAAAATCCCTGATAATCTTCTTTTGCAATCTGCTTCGCCAGCTTTCGAAGTTCCGGAACTCTTGCGCCTAAAATCGGCTTTGCTCCCGGAATAATCGTACTACTGCGCTTTGCATTTTTCTCTTCCGAAAGCTCCATCAGTCTTTTGTTTACTTCCTGTATCGTCATATGCCCCTCCCGAAATCTTTATCATACACTTTATACATAACCTTCTCCTTTATCGTCAGGTCTGCTTTTTGCAAAAGATCCGGTCTGTATTTCCTGGTGCGCAGGATTGACTGCTCTCTGCGCCAGATCTCGATCTTTCGATGATCGCCTGACATCAGTACGTCCGGTACCTTTTTTCCGTTCCACTCATAAGGCCTGGAATACTGAGGATATTCCAAAAGATTTCCCTCAAAGGATTCTGCCATACCGGAGGCTTCATTTGTCAAAACTCCCGGAACCATGCGGGAAATGGCGTCGATCATCACCATTGCCGGCAGTTCTCCCCCTGTCAGCACATAATCTCCAATGGAAACATAATCCGTCACAATTTCCTCTAACACACGCTCGTCTACTCCTTCATAGTGGCCGCAGAGAAAGATCAGATCCTGCTCCAATGCAAATTCTTTTGCCCCTGCCTGCGTAAAGGCCGGTCCCTGGGGCGTCAGATAAATCGTTCTCGGCCGATAACCGATCTGCTCCGTTACGGCAAGATAGGCATCGTAAACCGGCTGTGCCTGCATCACCATGCCTGCACCGCCGCCGTAGGGATAATCGTCTGTTTTCTGATGCTTATCCTTTGTATAGTCTCTGATGTTGACGGCGTGAATTCCGATCAGTCCCTTTTCTTTTGCTCTTCCGATGATACTGGTATTTAACGTTTGTTCTACCATTTCCGGAAATAAGGTAAGAATATAAAAATTCATCTCAATTCTCCTGTTTTAAAATTCCCTCTTCGGTTACGATAAGCCCCGGAGCAGAATGCTTTTGCATAAATTGAAAAATACGCTGTTTTTCTGATTCTTCCGTTACCAGAGATGTTTTAATATTTTTCTGGATACAGGGAATAAACCCAAGGGTCAGTTCCCCGTTTTCATCAATCGTTACTTTTGCAAGGCCCGTATCTAAAGTTGCGCTGCTAAACCAGAAATTCCCCAGGCTGTAGATTACCGGCACGTTTTCTACCATGTCAAATCCCTGCAGACAATGAGTATGCCCTCCGATAATCACATCTGCCCCGGCCTCTGCAAATTCCTTTGCCAGATTCGATTGGTCTCTGCCGTAATTGCTGTCTCCCTCTGTTCCCCAATGTACTACAACAATCACAATATCACTGTTCTTTTTGGCTTTTTTGATCACTTTGACAAACTTGTCCGCCACAAGTGTTTTCAATACGCCAGGCTCCTCCTCTGTCGCTTCCTTTGTATAATTCAGAGAGCGTTCAATCTGAGTTGCCGCTACAATGGCGATTTTTCTTCCGTTACAGACAAAATAACAGGGCTTGGAAGCCTCTTCCAGATTGCTGCCGGCACCCACATGGGGAATTTCTTCTTCATCCAGCGCCGCAATCGTATCCAAAAGCGCATCCGGACCAAAATCATATACATGATTGTTGGCCAGATTGACAATATCGGTTCCGAACGCATGCAAAAGCTCCGCCCGGGAAGGATCTGCCCGAAAGGTATAGGCTTTGCCTTTTAACGCTTCTCCTCTCGTACTATATGTAAATTCATTGTTGACCATCATAACATCGGTGTCATTCATCAGCTGCAGCAAGTCTTCGGAAAAACAATCGTAAATACCGTTCGGACAGGCATCCAGATGTCTTGTCGTCACATATCCTTCCGCAAAATTCACATCTCCGGTAAATGCAAAGGTCGTCTCTTTCGAAGATGCGCAGCTCTTCCATATGACATTTTCCAGCTGGTACTGCTGAAACCCGGCTTGTTCACAATACATCAGCCACAAAACATGAATCGTATTCCCAGTCAGCTCATACCAAAGCTTCGAATCCTGTTCCCCTGATTCTACAGCCTCTGCGATTTTCCGGATACATGCATCGCCGTACTCTGCGGAAAGCCATGCGAGAAAGGTACGGTCAGGCATATGATAGCCAATAAATTCCTTGCTGCAGGATTCTAAGATAATATCATACGCCTCCTCCAACGCCTCGCTTTCCTCCTGCACACCTTCCTCTGCCGTTTCACTCTCCTGATCTGCATCCGGCTGATCGATTTCCTCTTTTTGAACTTCCTGCACGCCTGTCTGGCTGGCCTGCTGAACAGATGCTATAAATTCTTCCATTTCTTTTTGAATGCCGCATCCGCCCAGACAAACAGACAGACACAGACAAATTGCCAGGATCAAAATCCCGGCATCGTATTTTCTTTGCATAAAGCACTTCCTCGTCCGTAGTATTTTTAACAGTATACCATTATTTCAGGATTTAATCCAGTAAAACCGATTCATCTGTGTCGCCGTTACTGTCAAGTAAACGTTGGCAAATTTTTTCATACATGATTTATTGCATGCCT
>CANODN010000261.1 GCA_947564765.1 uncultured Roseburia sp.
AGCAGATTTCTATACCCGCAAGACGGAGAATCTCCTTGCAACTGTCCCCGTACCTTATCTTCTGCAAACACTTCACTGTAATCATGGAAAAACCAGTAGATCATCTGCCGGATTTCTTTCTGATCTGGCTCTGCTTCCGACTCAAAGCAATTATAAATCTCTACAAATAATTCCATAAAAACAGTCATATGCATTTTACGTCCTTCAAAGGCATAACCAATCAGCGTCCGCAGCTCCGTATATAAAAAACAGAGGATTTTTCCAAATTCCTCTCCCAAAAAAGCAACGGCATAGCTGGGATTTGCATAACTGTGCTGATAATTTTGGGGAAGAATATCTGCATAGAGTTTTTCGTTTAACGCCTCACATTCCTCCATGGTCCGATGGGAAAGCGTCCCTGCCTCTTCCCGCCGCAATACATCTGCAATAAGGCAGAGAAACTCCGCCGTCTTTCGAAAATAATCCCGATATTTCTCCGAAACCGTCTCTTCCGTACAAATAACCGCAATCCGTTCCAGGATCAGCTCATAACGCTCTTTTACTTCTTCCCTTGACTGCTCAAAAATCTCCTGATATCCCATATTTTCTACTCCGCAATATTTCCGTTTTTGACATTTTCCTCAATCAGCTTTTTCGCATATTCCCATAATGCCTCACTGCCTTCGTGGGTTCTGGCATTTCTGCCGACAACCTGCTCTTTTCTCACACCATGCTCTCTCCAGGATATTCCGCCGGAAGCATGGTTTAAAAGCAGAGGTTGAATTTTGTCCAGTGTATTGGCAAACTTTGCCTCGGGCGTTTCCATCGCTTCAAACTCCTCCCACAAAGCCCGGTATTCCTCTTCCTGATCCTTCGGAAGCATTCCGTAAATACGATCCGCCGCCTTTTGCTCTCTTGCTTTTTTCGTCTTATTGGCTTCGTCGTCATATGCGTAGGTATCTCCCGCATCAATTTCGATTACATCATGCAGAAGTATCATTTTCATCGTTTTTAACACATCAATTTCCGCATTGGAATAATCTGCCAGAAGAAAAGCCATAACCGCCATATGCCATGCATGCTCTGCATCGCCTTCCTTCCTGCTTCCATCCGCCAGATATGTCTGTCTGCCGATTTTCTTTTGTTTGTCAAGCTCCAGTATAAACCGAAGCTGCTGCTCTAACCGTTCCATATTTCCTCCTCCGTTCCCTGCACTATAATGAAAAACCGACTGCATACAATGCAATCCATGCCCCTGACGCCAAAAGGGAAAGCACCACAGAGATAATCGGAATCCCCCGGAAAGTATCATCCTCCCGCATGCTTTTTACTGCCTGTATAAAAGCTGCCAATGCACAGACAAGGGCCAAAAGCCCTGCGCTTCCCAGATATACACTCCCGTTTCCCTTCTGTAAAAAAGATGTCATAATCATATAGATCAGCGCAAATATGGATGCCGCCGCTAAAAAGCAGGCCAGCATCCCTCTTTTGGAATGTTTCTTTCCGGTAAATTTATAATGATTTTTTCTTTTCATCCTTTTCCTCCCTAATGTCCTTTGATCCGCAGGATTTTTCTTTCACCCAGATCAAAATCCGGTAAATGACAAATCCGGCCGCACCCCCTAATGTATTTAAAAGAATATCATCTACATCAAAGCTTCCGACCTTCCACACCAGCTGGATAATTTCCACAAACAAGCTGAATTCAAAAGCCAGAAACACGGTCAGAATAAATTTTCTGCAGGAAAAAAACAACCGGGGAAGGAACATGCCAAAAGGAATAAACGCCGCTACATTTCCAACTAAATTCAGCATCACAGACCAAAACCCCAGTGTATGCCGATAAGTCCAGAATCTGCTAATCTCCTTAAAAGGCATCAGATTATAATGATAAACCCGCTCTGAAAAAGTCCTGCCCATTCTGTCTGCAAAAAACAAGAAATAGCACAGCACTGCCAGATACGCCGTAAACAAGAGAATTTCCAACATCCGAAATAATTTATTTCTCTTTTTTCTCTCCAAAATTCTCTCCTTATTTCATATTTCTATTGATTACTGTTTACTCCATACTCTTTATAGTATTCATCAATTGCCGCTTTTAATGTATCATCAATGATTACTTTTCCCTGGCAGGGACGATTATACAAATATTCTGTCACTTCCGCCATCGTCACAATGGCATTTGCCGAAAATCCGTATTTCTCATGGATTTCCTCCAATGCGCTTTTTTCTCCTCCCAATCCAACTTCCATACGGTTCAAAGAAACCATAAGACCTATGATTTCGATATTTCCCTGTGCCTTTAAAATCGGAAATGTCTCTTCAATGGATTTCCCGGAGGTCGTCACATCTTCAATCATCACGACACGGTCGCCATCTTTTAATTTACTTCCCAATAAAATCCCGGTATCTCCGTGATCCTTGACTTCTTTCCGGTTCGAACTGTAGCGGATCTCTTTGCCGTACAATTTGGAAAACGCAATGCTCGTTGCTACACTTAAAGGAATTCCCTTATATGCCGGACCAAACAGTACGTCAAAATCGGTTCCGTAGTGATCATGGATTGCCTTTGCATAATATTCTCCCAGACGCATCAGCTGCGTTCCTGTTACATAAGCGCCTGCATTCATAAAGAAGGGTGATTTCCGTCCGCTTTTTAATGTAAAATCACCGAATTTCAACACGTCGCTTTCTACCATAAATTCAATAAATTCCTGCTTGTACTGTTCCATTTGTCTGATTTCTCCTTATTTTAAACCGTCTTCCAATACCTGTTCTTTCTGTATCCTGCCTGCCCTGTTTCTTATTTTATCAGACATATACAAATATACTTTGGAGTATATCATCAAATTCCGTTCCTTTCAATATACAAATCCCGAAATCTTCCGGATGCATGACAACAAAAACCCCAAGAGCAAAGCCCTCGGGGTTTTCAGTAGCGGAAGGGAGATTTGAACTCTCGACACCACGGGTATGAACCGTGTG
>CANODN010000262.1 GCA_947564765.1 uncultured Roseburia sp.
CACAGGTATGACGTCATTAGGAAAAGCTTGTTTATCTGTTCTTCGCAGCGTTCCATTAATGTCTTGGACAGTAGCGTCACAATCTTTTTCATATCCTTTTTATCCAAAGCACGAAATACGATCGTCTCATCGATCCGGTTTAAAAATTCCGGTTTAAAGATCCGTTTCACTTCTTCCATGACGCCTTCTTTCATGCGCTCGTAATTCTGCTTTTCATCCTCTGCCGCCCCAAAGCCCAGTTTTTTCGGAGAAATGATCGCCTGTGCCCCGGCATTGGAAGTCATAATGATAATCGTATTCTTAAAATCCACTTTTCTGCCCTGGGCATCTGTGATATGTCCATCATCCAATACCTGCAGCAGAATATTAAACACATCCGGATGTGCTTTTTCAATTTCATCAAAAAGAATGACGGAGTATGGATTCCTGCGCACTTTTTCAGACAGCTGTCCGCCTTCGTCGTATCCTACGTATCCGGGAGGTGAACCGATCATTTTTGATACGCTGTGCCGTTCCATATATTCTGACATATCTACACGAATCATGGACTGTTCGTTGCCAAACATCGCTTCTGCCAGTGCTTTTGTAATTTCTGTCTTGCCTACACCGGTTGGACCCAGGAACAAAAAAGATCCAATGGGACGGTTTGGATCTTTCAATCCTACCCGGCCTCTCTTTACCGCCTTTGAAACGGCCAGAACCGCTTCCTCCTGTCCGATCACTCGTTTACGCAGCGTTTTCTCCAGACGTCTAAGCTTTGCGGCCTCTCCCTCCTTCAGCTGGCTGACAGGGATTTTGGTCCAGTCCGCTACAATATCTGCCATTTCCTCTTCCCCGACAATCAGAGTTTTTTTGTCTATGTCCTTCTTGTATTTTTTATGAAGTTTGGTGTATTTTTGTTCGGCTGCCTGTCTTTTTTCGCTGATGCGGGCTGCTTCCTTCAAATCTTCTTCCATAAGCGCCTGTTCCATTGCACTGTCACAGTCTGCAATCTGCTGCTCTAATTCCAGCAGATTTCCCGGAACTTTAAATCCGTTCAGCCGCACCTTTGCCGATGCTTCATCCATAAGATCAATTGCTTTATCCGGAAGAAAGCGATCGTTGATATAACGTATGGAAAAATCCACTGCCGCTTCTATGCCTTCATCTGTAATGATCACATGATGATGATTTTCGTAATGGTCACGGAGTCCTTTTAAAATTTCAACAGCCTGCTCACGATCCGGTTCTTCTACGGAAACCGGCTGAAAACGCCGCTCCAGCGCAGCATCTTTTTCAATATATTTCCGGTATTCTGTAATCGTGGTAGCTCCGATCAGCTGAATTTCTCCTCTTGCCAGGGATGGCTTGAGTATATTGGAAGCATCAATTGCTCCTTCTGCACCTCCGGCACCGATAATTGTATGAATCTCATCAATAAACAGCAATATATTTCCCGCCTGAATTACTTCCCGGATTACTTTTTTGATGCGTTCCTCAAATTCACCTCTGTATTTGGACCCGGCTACCATTCCGGAAAGATCTAAAGTTACCACTCTTTTATCTGCGACAGCCTCCGGCACCAGCCCCATAACAATGCGCTGTGCCAATCCCTCTACAATCGCGGTTTTCCCCACGCCCGGTTCCCCGATCAGACAGGGATTGTTCTTGCCTCTTCTGCTTAAAACCTGGATCAGTCTTTTGATTTCTTCTTCTCTTCCGATCACCGGATCAAACTGCTTTTGTGCCGCAAGCTTTGTCAGATCTCTGGCATACTGATCCAGCATTGGCGTATTTGCCGCGCTTTTTCGTTTGCTGGGTTTTCCGTTCTGGAAATCCTCCCGGTAGAGGTTGCTGTCTTCCCCCATTGCAATCAGCGTATCCACATACAGCTTCTGTAAATTCACACTTAAGGTATTCATAAGACGGGACGCCGCACATTCTGTTTCTTTTATGATTGCAATCAAAAGATGCTCCGTTCCTACCTCTCTGCTGGAAAAACGTTCTGCCTCCCGTTTTGCATTATCCAATATCTGTTCCGCTCTCGGCGTCCAGCCGTCGATATTTGCCACTACTACCTGACCGGAGGGCGCGATCAGATTTTCAATCAAATCCAAAAGCTGACTGGCCTCTACTCCGTTTTCTGCCAGAACATTTGCCGCAACACCTGTGCCCTCCTTCAATAAGCCAAGCAGCAGATGCTCCGTTCCGGTATAATTATGCTTCATGGACTTTGAGGCCTTTTCTGCCAGTTTTAATGCTTTCTGCGCTTTACTTGTAAATGATCTCTGCATATTTTCACCTTTTTATAAATCATTTAAATCTAAAAATTCAATATCATCATCGTCGTCAAACAGATGTGTTACTGCCGTTTCCGGTTCCGGCGCTTTTGCTTCTTTTGGCGCCTGCCTGTGCGTCTCTGTTTTCTGAGGCCGCGCCGGTCTTGCTTTCCGTTTCGGCTTTCTGCTTAAAACGCCCGGATCTTCTTCAAATTCATCCATGATGCTTTCATCATCCCCATCATAAAAATCTTCCGTATCCGGCTCTTTTGCAACAGGGCGTACTTTCTTTGGCGCATTCTCTTTTGGAAGTCTCGGCATCTTCTTTTTCGGACGTATTTTTCTTTCCGGTTTCACCGTTTCCTCGTCCTCGTCATCCTCGTCCCGGCTGCCGATTTCCCGTATTTTTAAGATCAGATTCAATACGATAATCAAAAGTACAACCAGTACAAATATCATAATCGCAATCAGTCTTCTGTCCTTCGTCTTTGTCGACTTAAACCGTTCGTTTAATTCATTGTAGGACTTGTTCAGTGTTTCATAATCCTCCGACGTTTCTTTGGAGGACATGGCTTCTTCATTGAATCTCTGGTAGGTTCCCTGTTTTACGTCATACTGATACCAGCCGGATGTTCCGGTACTGTCCATACCATACGGAGATACCGGGGAAGTCAAGCTTATGACTCTTGACAACTTTCCCGAG
>CANODN010000263.1 GCA_947564765.1 uncultured Roseburia sp.
AGCCTTATCATACTGAAGCTCAACGTTACTCTTGTTAGACTTTTTCTTGCCTCCATGTATCCGAAGCGAAAGAAGGAATACAGCAAACAATCCCTTTCTTTATATATTTTACCTACGAAATCTGGTAGTTTCAAACTTCTGCATAGTTCTGACGCTGCTTAAAAGCTGCTGATAGCGGTCATCCACTCTGCCATCGGGTATCACAAGATCCAGCGTCACGGCAAAATCATCAATCAGCCTGTCTGTAATGGAATGCTGCAGCGATTTTATCACCTGATACTTTTCCTCTAAGGTATCGGCATCCAGAAATTCCAGCAATGCAGGATTTGCCTGCTCCTCCTGCGTCTTCTGCTCTCTCTTTTGCTCCTGCCTCCGGGGAAAAATTCCGGTTGTTCCCACAGTCCGTCCTGAAGCGGAATCTGTTTTTGTCTCTTTTAATACCCCTTTTGATACTGCCGATGTTTTCGGCTGCATTTTTCTCATAAAAATCCCAATCGGCCTGACAAGACATTCAAATGATCCATAAAGAGCCTGATATACCACCATTTTTTCTCTTGTATCAAAATCATCTGCCACACAGAGAATCTGACATAGCTCTCCCTCCTGGTCTGCATACATCTCTCCTGGCCTTGGTATAGTTCTGTCCATATATGTCACTTCCTTTTTTTATTTCGGCGCCGTTATCGTACGCCATATTGGTTACCGTCCTTTTTACGGTCAGCAACCATGCTTTTAATAATAACATAATTTATCCAATAAATATAGACAAAAATTATTCAAAATCTTATAATATGATTTGCAGTAATTTTTTATAAAGAAGGTGACGTTTCTATGTTTTCCAATATAACAAAACGATTATCCGGTATGCAACTGATTGCAGGCGGCTTTTTTATCATTATTCTGATGGGCGCCCTGCTTTTGATGCTTCCCTTTGCTACAAAACCCGGAGAAAGCACTTCTTTTTTAACGGCATTGTTTACATCCGCCAGCGCCACCTGTGTAACGGGGCTTATTGTTGCCGACACTTTCTGCCACTGGACTTTGTTTGGACAGATCGTGCTCCTGTGCCTGATTCAGATCGGCGGTCTTGGTTTTATCACCTTAGGAATTACCGTATCGATCCTGCTGCGCAGACGGATTGGTTTAAAAGAACGTGGTCTGCTGCGGGAAAGTTTTAATATTATCGAATTAAGCGGAATGGTCCGTCTGACAAAGCGCGTGATCTTTGGAACTTTATTGTTTGAATTATCCGGCGCTTTTATTCTTGCCTGCTGCTTTATTCCTAAAATGGGATTTTTGCAAGGCTCTTATTACGGCATTTTCCATTCCGTTTCCGCTTTCTGCAATGCGGGTTTTGATCTTATGGGACGTTACTCGCCCTTTTCTTCTCTTACTGCATACTATGATCACCCTGTGGTGATCCTTACCATCATAGCTTTAATCAATATCGGCGGAATCGGCTTTTTTGTCTGGAATGATCTGTATGAGCATCGGTTCCATTTCCGAAAATATGCACTGCATACCAAAATTGTTCTCACCGCCTCTTTCGTTTTAGTTTTTGGCGGCGCACTTGTTTTTTATGCAATTGAGCATGACAACTTGTTTGCCGATATGAGTATCCCAGGCAAAATTCTAAGCTCACTGTTTTGTGCCGTTACGCCCAGAACAGCCGGTTTTAATACGGTAGACGTCGGCGCAATGTCAGACGGCGGCAAGCTTTTTACGGTTGTTCTTATGTTTATCGGCGGCGCTCCCGGCTCCACGGCCGGCGGCGTTAAGGTTACTACCATTGTCGTCCTTTTTATTTATCTCAAGGCTGTTTTGACACGCACGGAAGGCTATAATGTATTCGGACGCCGTCTGGAAGATGAAGCGCTTCACAAAGCTGCCGCTATTTTCTGTCTGAATCTGACGCTTGCTGTAACGGCCGGCATTATTTTATGCACACTTCAAAGTTTTAATGCCGCAGATACGCTTTTGGAGGTTTTTTCCGCTATCGGCACAGTCGGAATGACAGCGGGCCTTACCACCCGGCTCAATATGGCTTCTAAGCTTGTTATTATATTGCTGATGTACCTGGGCCGGGTAGGCAGCTTATCTTTTGCCATGTCATTCACTGACAAAAAGAAAATTGCCCACGTCATGCAGCCTGCAGAAAAAATTAATATCGGATAATTCAAATTTTGAGATAGGAGGAATGTTTCTATGAAATCTATTTTGATGATCGGAATGGGCCGTTTTGGTTCTCACTTGTGTATGAATTTATCAAATCTGAATAACGAAATTATGATCGTAGATGAATGTGAAGAGAAATTGGAAGATCTGTTGCCTTATGTTACCAGTGCAAAAATCGGGAATTGTACAAATGTAAAGGTTTTAGAAAGCCTGGGCGTCTCTAATTTTGATCTCTGCATTGTATGCATCGGCAACAATTTTCAGAACAGCCTGGAAATCACCAGTCTCCTAAAGGAACTTGGCGCCAAACGTGTTGTCAGCAAGGCCAACCGGGACATCCATGCAAAATTTCTGCTTCGAAACGGCGCCGATGAAGTCATTTTCCCGGATCGGGACATTGCCGAAAAACTGGCTGTCAGCTTAAGCTCGGATGAAATTTTTGAATATATCAATCTTACCGGCGGATATTCCATTTACGAAATTTCCCCGCTGCCGGAATGGATCGGACACAGTATTCTGGATCTGAATTTCCGTGCAAGGTACCATATGAGCATTATCGGTATAAAATATGGCAATCATACGCAGATACTTCCTTCCATTGACTATATTTTCAAGGAGGATGAGCATTTGATGGTAATCTGCCACCAGAAAGATATGGATAAGCTTATCCAGAAAAGATAAATCCACTGTAAGGAGTTTTATTTATGAAGCTGGAGTTTACTTTATTTTAAGTTCGAATGCGGAATTTCCACTGGAAAAAATC
>CANODN010000264.1 GCA_947564765.1 uncultured Roseburia sp.
AGGAGGATAATATGCAGAATCAATTAATTTGGGAGGATCGGTTTAATATTGGCGTTGACATCATTGACAAAGAACATAAAAAGCTCTTTCGTATTATAAACCGGTTATTTTCCGCAAACGGGCAGAAATCCAAAAGCCAGTGGGCCTGCCAGGAGGGAATCAAATATTTCAAAGATCACGCCATGAAACATTTTGCAGAAGAAGAAGTCTATATGGCATCAATTGGATATGAGGGATTTGAAACGCACAGGCGCCTTCACAACAATTTCCGCCAGAGAACTCTTCCTGCACTGGAACGGGAGTTGGAGCAAACAGGTTATTCTCCTGACTCTGTCAGCCATTTCCTTGGCGTCTGCGCCGGCTGGCTGATTGGACACACCCTGACGGAAGATCGTGCAATTATCGGTGAGTCCATGAGTAAATGGGAAACTATTCTGCCGGAAGAAGAACAGATTGCCATGCGCCAGATTATAATTCAGCTTTTGTACGATATGTTCCGTCTGGAGCCTCAGGTAATCAGCGAACATTATGGAGGGGAAAAATTCGGAAACGGCATCTATTACCGTCTTGTTTATGCTTCCGAACAGGGCAAGGAATGGGAAATGATCTTAATTTTCGAAGAAGAGCTGATTCTAAATACTGTCGGCAAAATGATGAATGATCCATCCAAAGAAGTGAATGTAATGATGGTGAATGCAACCAGATATTCGGCGCGGCAGTTTGCCGACCGCCTCAGAGAACATTTTCCATCCAAAGAAACTTATGAGCTGAAATCAGAAAATCTTTTGACGCATGAACAGTTTCAAAAGGTTTTTGAAGACAGGAATCCACAATGCAGCCTTTTATTTAATACAGGAGCCGGTTATTTTGCATACTGCTTTATCGCGCCGCACATTATTTCAGACGGAATGGAAGGCTTTATCAAAACAGAGACTGCAATGAGCGATATCAAAAAATATCTGAACAAAGAAGGTAAAACAGATAAGAAAAAAATTCTCGTTGTGGATGATTCCAATGTGATGTGTCATGCAATGAATGAACTGCTTGGAGAAGCATACGAAATCTCTATGGCCCACTCCGGCCTGGCGGCAATTCGAACCATTGTCCTAAACCGCCCGGATCTGATCCTTCTGGACTATGAAATGCCCGTCTGTGACGGAAAACAGGTATTGGAAATGATTCGTTCCGATAAAGACATCGCCGATATTCCAGTTATCTTTTTAACCGGAAAAGTTGACAAACAGAGCATTAAAAACGTACTCGCCTTAAAACCTGCCGGGTATCTGTCAAAAACATTGAATCCTCTGGATATTAAGAAAAACATTGATGAATATTTCAAAAAGCTTCAAAAATAAATCCTGCTTGACAGGAAATTCAGAATTGTTTTAAAAGAAAAGAAGGCTCTCTGACGCACAAAATGTTTACAGTGCGCAGAGAGCTTTTAAAATTAAACTCTTTTCTTTCCCTTAATCGCCGATACAAAAGCCAGAACTGTAGCTAAAACAAAGAGATAAAAGCCAATTGCATATTTGTACATAACAAAATAGCTGTTTGCCTCTCCTACGGCCCAGAAGCAAAGTCCCAGCATAAACGCCATCCAGATACATCCGATTAAAGAAAGTTTTGGATGATTCGTCAACTGGAAAATCAGAAATACTATAATAAATACAACGGTTGCGATGCCTAATGCTCCGATTTCCCCTTCTTCCATTAAACGGAAAAAGTTAAAGCTTCCGTCTTCCTCTCCAAAGACTCTTCCAAGCTGCGCCAGTTCATCGCTGGCCAGTTTTACCCAGTTTAAAAACAGGCTGAGAAGCGCAAGCGCACCGGAAACAAGTCCCATCGTTTTAAATGTTCCCATGCCTGCTGCGGCTCCTGCTCCAGGCGCTCTGTTGAAAGGAATGTTTCCCATTCCGCCTGCCGGAGGGATATTTGCCGCTCCCATATCTGCCTTTGTCCCGCATTCCGGACAAAATGTTGCATTATCCACTAACTCTTTCCCACAATTGTTACAAAACATTTTTCTCTCCTTTACACTTTTGCCTGTGATCAGTGACTATGAGTTTCCACCCATGTATATATTCTATAAAAAGAATGTCGAAAAAGCAAGAAAAATCTGTTATGGAAGAATGTTTGAAAGATTTATTTTTAAATTGCAGCAAAGAATTCATTGCAACGACCGTCTCTTGTATGCTATAATGTCCTGGTTCTTATTTTGGAAATTTTTATACATTAAAATGCAGCAAAGGAGAGATAAAAATGGAGATTACAAACGATATCAGATACGCAGGCGTCAATGACCATGAAGTGGATCTTTTTGAAGGACAGTTTACCGTAGAACATGGAATGGCTTATAATTCTTATGTTATCATGGATGAAAAGATTGCTGTTTTTGATACAGTCGATGCCCGTTTTGGAGAAGAATGGCTTGCAAACACGGCTTCTGTCTTTGGCTCCCGCCAGCCGGATTATTTGATTATACAACATATGGAACCGGATCATTCCGCAAATATTGCAAAATTTATGGAACAATATCCGGAAACGAAAATCGTTTCCAGCGCCAAAGCATTTGTCATGATGAAGCAGTTTTTCGGTACGGATTTTGCAGACCGGCAGACAGTCGTCAAAGACGGCGACACCCTTTCTCTGGGAACTCATACGCTGACCTTCGTTGCGGCTCCGATGGTACACTGGCCGGAGGTTATCGTTACGTATGATGACCGGGATAAGGTTCTGTTTTCCGCAGACGGATTCGGTAAATTCGGTGCGCTGGACGCCGACGAAGACTGGGCATGCGAAGCACGGCGCTACTATTTCGGAATTGTAGGAAAATACGGCGTACAGGTACAAAATCTGCTGAAAAAAGCTGCTGCCCTGGATATTCAGACGATCTGCGGGGACGGAAGTTTAGAGTCCATGTGTGACTG
>CANODN010000265.1 GCA_947564765.1 uncultured Roseburia sp.
CTCCAGATCCGTCGTCTTCGAAAGAATCGTATTAGCCTCCCGATTCATTTCCTGTGCGATAAAATCCAGCTTCCTTCCGATGCTGCCGCCCTCTTCTAATGTAGATCTGGTAGATTCCACATGACTGCGGAGACGCACGGTTTCTTCATCCACACAGATTTTATCTGCAAAAATCGTAACCTCCGTAAGAATACGGCTCTCCTCCATCTGTCTGTCCTCTAAAAGCTCTTTCACCTTCTCTTCCAGACGATTTTTGTATTCTGCAAGAATCGCCGGCGAACGCTCCTCTATAAAATCCACGTACTTAAGCATTGTATCTAATTTTTCTTTTAAATCTGCGGCCAGACGCTCTCCCTCCGCAATCCTGCTCTCTACAAACCCGCTGCAGGCTCCCCGCAGCGCTTTTTCCAAAATGCTCCAGAGTTCCTTTTCATCCAGGCTCTGTTCTTCCATGGTAAATACTTCCGGATACCTGGATAACGTGCTGACGCGGATATCCTTTTCCAATCCGAAGGTTTCCGCCATTTGATTCAGATATTTCAAATAAGATGCCGCCACATCTTCATTGTATTTCAACGCAAAATTTTCTTCTGTATAATCTTCATAAGTAATAAATACGTCTACTTTTCCCCTCTGGATGTATTCCTTTAGCAAAGTGCGGATATTACTCTCAAAAAATCCGAACTTTTTTGGCATTTTGATATTGACATCCAGATACCTGTGATTTACGGATTTCAATTCCACTGTAAACTTTCTGTCATTCTCCATAATCTCACAGCGGCCAAATCCTGTCATGCTCTTAATCATGCAAATCCTCCTGCCGGCCTGTTTGTGTACTGACCTGATTTCTTTTGTTTTGCAATGTGTTCCTTTCCTGCGCATAAATCGTTTTTATTATATCGGAAAATAATGGATTCGTCAAATATAGAGAGAAAAAAAGACTATCTCTTCATCTTGTCTGTCTTAACCATTCTCTGATATAAAATCCAGGAGACTATTGCCGTCACCAATTCAGAAATCCAAAATGCATTCCAGACACTCACGGCGCCAAATTGCCGGCTTAATAAAAATGCAGCAGGTATGATCACAACGATATATCTCATAAGTGAAATGATCAGCGAAAGATTACCTTTCCCCAGTCCTTCCAATACACCGCTGACCGTAACCGAAACTGCGGAAACCGAAAATCCGATACAAATAATACGAAGCGCCGTCTTTCCGATCCGAATGGTTTCCACATTATCTGTAAATATACCAATTAATGCACCGGCGCCTGCGAAACAAATGATCGTTCCTGTCATCATAACCGCAAAGATCAGACAAAGCGCCGTTTTGAAAACCATATCTACCCGCTTGTACTCTTTTGCTCCGTAATTATAACCGACAATCGGCCGTATTCCCTGCACAATGCCATTTGCAGTCAAATAAATAAACGTTTGCAGCTTAAAATAAATTCCGAGAACCAGCACATAAACTGCCGAAAATACTGCTAAAATTCCATTTAATGCCGTAATCAGCAAAGAGGGCAGTCCCATGTTGATTGCCGCCGGAATGCCTACGGCATAAATCCTTCTGCAAAGATTTCTGTCTAACATTTCCCTCCGAAAATGCAGCCTGAGAGGCAGCGGCTTTCTGATATAGATCATAATATAAACCACAAGAGAAGTCACCTGTCCGATTCCGGTTGCCAAAGCCGCTCCCTTAACATGCATTTCGGGAAATGGTCCGATACCAAAAATCAGGATCGGGTCAAGGATAATGTTTACAATGCAGCCAATCATCATACTAACCATGGAAACTACCATTTGCCCCTCTGCCTGAAATATTTTTTCAAAGGTAATGCCGATGATATAAGGAATGGTAAACATAAATACAATATAGGAATATGTCCGGCCATATTGCAATATAATCGGATCGTCTGTAAACGCCTTCAGAAAATGCGATGCGGATAAAACAAAAATCAACGTCATCAAAAATCCATGTACCATACTCAGAAAAACACCAACAGATACCACATCATTCGCTGTTTGGGACTGTTTTGCTCCAAGATAATAGGCCGCGGCAGCATTGATGCCAATGCCAAAGCCTACAGCAACAGAATTTTCCAGCAGCTGCAGCGGATAAACCAAAGACAGAGCCGTCATAGCCTCCTCGCTGATTTTTGCAACAAAATAGCTGTCCACAATATTATACAAAGATGTTACAAACATGGATAATACCATTGGGGCAGACATCGACAGGACAAGGGGCAAGACCGGCTTTTCCTTCATAAAAGACTGATTCATAAGGACCTCCGTTCTATCATCATTTATTTAATATGTGATTTTCACCGCAACAGGGCAAATCTGCAGAACCTGCCGCCGGCAGCTTCTTTTGAATGCATAGCAAAGAAAACGCCGCATCCTGGCAAAAGTCAGGTGCGACGAAAAATAAACCCTGCGGTTTAGAAAAATTCACACAAATTTTAGAATCTGATCATAGCACAAAGCTCTGTCAAAGTCAAATGATCCACAGCCGGTTTTCTTATATTATTTTACAACTGCTCTATCCTATAAACAGCATAATACAAATCTTTTCTGCCTGAAACATTTCCCCTTCATAATAGCCAGAAATATTGACAGACACTCCTTCCTTTAAATCAGAGAAGTATTGTCAAGTATCGCTGATCCCTAGTATACTTCTCCAATCACACTTCCGTCATAAGCATTGATCACATAGGAAAGATTCTGCAGGGAATTTCCTCCAAAACTTTCTTGGACAGTAAAAATCCACGCTGGAACCAGCCATGCATGTTTCGGCTCCTGATAAGCTGTGGTATAAGTATACTGCAGCTTCGCGTTTATCACATCATATTCCAGCAAAGTAGTATCGTTGGCGGACTGCCCTTTTCCGGAATACCAATAAAAAA
>CANODN010000266.1 GCA_947564765.1 uncultured Roseburia sp.
CATCGGGACATATTTATTTTACCATTAAGGATGAAAAAGCAGCGATTGCCGCTGTTATGTTTGCCGGTAACCGAAGGGGCCTTACATTTAAAATGCAGGAAGGAGATAAGGTTCTTGTTACCGGTTCCATTGAGGTTTATGAGCGGGATGGGCGTTACCAGCTTTATGCAAAGGAGATCCAGAAGGATGGGGAAGGAAACCTGTATCTTCAGTTTGAAGCTCTAAAGCGCACTCTTGCTGAAATGGGAATGTTTGCAGAGGAGTACAAAAAGCCAATCCCGAAATATATCAAAACCCTTGGAATTGTAACTGCGCCTACCGGAGCAGCGGTACAGGATATCCGCAATATTGCATCCAGAAGAAATCCCTATGTGCAGCTTATTTTGTATCCTGTCAGAGTGCAGGGGGAAGGTGCGGCGGAAAGTATTGTAAACGGAATCCGTGCATTGGATTACATGGGTGTTGATACGATCATTATAGGAAGAGGCGGCGGTTCCATAGAGGATTTGTGGGCATTTAACGAAGAAATTGTGGCCAGAGCGGTTTTTGAATGCCGGACACCGGTTATTTCTGCCGTAGGACATGAAACCGATACAACGATAGCAGATTTTGTTGCGGACCTTCGGGCGCCGACCCCTTCGGCAGGAGCAGAGCTTGCCGTTTATGATCTTTCGGAATTATTTGATGAATTAGACAGCCTGCAGTACCGGCTGCATCATGCTATGGAATGGAAAGCAGAATCCATAAGGAATCGTTATCAGAGACTTTCCCAGTCTCTTGCCCTGAAAAGTCCGAAGTATCAGCTGAACGAAAAGAGACAGTATGCGCTGAACCTGGAAGAAAAGTTAGAACAGAAAATCTGCGGCAGAATCAATGAAATGCGATATCGTCTGGGAATGCTGGCGGAACGGTTGGAAGGCGTATCGCCGGCGAAGAAGCTAAGCCAGGGACTTGCCTTTGTAACGGACCAAAACGGAAAACGGATCAGCCGGGTTTTGGATGCGGAACCGGGAGATGAAATTAAAATCCGTCTGCAGGATGGAATGATGACGGCCGATGTCAGAGAGAGAAAGGTAAATGTATGACAGGGGAAAAACAGGCCTCGTTAGAGGAATTAATGGAAGAAATCGAAGATATTCTGGAAAAAATGGATGAGAAGGACATTTCACTGGAGGATTCTTTTCTTTTATATGAAGAAGGTATGAAAAAATTAAAATTATGTAACGACAGGATTGATCAGGTAGAGAAGAAAATGCTTGTGATTAATGAAGCGGGAGAACTGGAAGAATTTGAGTAAGCGGAGGTACGGCAGATGGATATGCAGATAGAATTAGAAAAACGTGTTTTGGAAATTGAAGAAATTCTAAAGCAGTATCTTCCAAGAGAAGAAGGATTTCAAAAGACAGTTCTTGAGGCAATGAATTACAGCATACTGGCAGGAGGAAAAAGAATCCGGCCTATGCTGATGCAGGAGACATACCGGTTGTTTGGGGGAACGTCTGAGATTGTGGAGCCATTTATGGCAGCGATTGAGATGATCCATACGTATTCTCTGGTGCATGATGATCTTCCGGCTATGGACAATGACGAATATCGCCGGGGGAAGAAGACGACACATGCCGTATACGGCGAAGCCATGGGAATCCTGGCGGGAGATGCGCTTTTAAATTATGCTTATGAAACGGCGGCAAAGGCATTTTCCATGGAGCCTGGAAACGAGGCTGTGGGACGGGCATTTTTCGTTCTGGCAAAAAAAGCAGGCATTTATGGAATGGTGGGCGGACAGGTTGTAGATGTGGAATCTGAGGGAGATGCTTCGATATCCAAAGAAAAACTGGATTTTATCTACCGCCTGAAAACAGGTGCCTTGATTGAATCTGCCATGCTGACCGGAGCCATTTTGGCAGGAGCGAAAGAAGATGAGCAAAAAATGGTAGAAGCGATTGCAGGGGAAGTAGGACTGGCTTTTCAGATACAGGATGATATTTTAGATGAGACAAGCTCCCTGGAAGTGTTGGGGAAGCCTATCGGAAGTGATAAAAAGAACCAGAAAGCCACTTATGTTGCATGGGAGGGGATCGATGCGGCCAGGGCAGAAGTGGAACGGCTTTCGGCGGCTGCCATTGAGAAGCTGCATTCCCTTTCCGGAAAAAATGCTTTTTTGGATGAATTATTACGATATTTAATACATCGGGAAAAATAGAGGTGCCGTTATGGTATTAGATAAGATAAAGCAGGAGAATGACATTAAGTCATTGAGCAGAGAGGAGCTGCCGCTTTTGGCAGATGAGATCCGGGAATTTCTGATTCAGAAAATATCCGTTTCCGGCGGTCATCTGGCTTCCAATTTGGGAGTCGTGGAGTTGACAATGGCGCTTCATCTTGCATTTGATTTGCCAAAGGATAAAATTGTATGGGATGTGGGACACCAGTCTTATACCCATAAGATTTTGACAGGACGCAAGGCAGGATTTGACGAGCTTCGGAAGTATGGAGGGATGAGCGGTTTTCCCAAAAGAAAAGAAAGCAATTGCGACTGTTTTGACACCGGCCACAGCTCCACATCCATATCGGCAGGGCTTGGCTATGCCCTGGCCAGACAGATCAAGGGAGAAGATTATAAGGTTGTCTCGGTAATCGGAGACGGTGCATTGACCGGGGGAATGGCATACGAAGCTTTAAATAACGCTTCCCGGATCCGGTCGAATTTTATTATTGTTTTAAATGACAATAATATGTCCATTTCCGAAAACGTCGGCGGTCTTTCCAAATATCTGGATTATCTGCGTACCACAGAATCCTATCAGGAGATCAAAACAGGAATTGCCAATTCCTTAAGCCGGATTCCGGTATACGGGGATCGGATCGTGGAATGCATCC
>CANODN010000267.1 GCA_947564765.1 uncultured Roseburia sp.
ATGGCAGCCGCCTGCCTTGCGCGCGATCAAACAGCACAGCAGGTTTAGCTCATCCGATCCTGTCACCGCCGCGATCAAATCCGCGTCTTCCACGCCGGCCTCCGACTGCACCGTAAAGCTGGCGCCGTTGCCGACAATGCCAAGCACGTCGCACGATACGGAAACAGTTTCCACCAGTTCCTGGCGCGTATCAATTACGGTAATATCATGTCCTTCCGAACTTAACTGTTCTGCAAGCGCGGACCCCACATTTCCGCAGCCTACAACGATAATCTTCATATCCTGCTCCTATCTGCACTTTTCACGCCCTCCGGTTTCAAAGGAAACCAATTTTTCAATCACTTCAAATTCCATGAGATTTTTGATATACACACTGACCTTTGCTCTGGAAAATCCCGTATATTTGTGAAGATCATTTAATTTCTGGCAGTCTGATGCCAATGCCGTTAAAATCGTATTATAAACTGACAGCTCCCGCAATTCCATTCTAAGATACCGTTCCGCCTCCAAAAACAGACTTCCCTCAGGAGAAAGAATATGCTCGCAGATATTTTCTTTTACGCTCTTCTTTGGATTCCAGTGCTTTAAATAGGCCGGAATGCCTCCGGTCACACCAAATATTTCCACACAGTCACTAATAGAATTATCTGGAAAAATACGTACAATATCGATAAAATTAAGCTCTGTCAATTTATAAATATGATCAATCTGATGCATAAATTTTCCAAGAACAGAAGACATCTTATGTTCTACAAAAACAAGTGAAGAGCTGCAGAACAAAATCATCACAGAACCCTTTGCATGCTTTTTTAATTTCAGCATATGATCAATAAAAACGGAATTTTTACGGATCAGATGTTCAAACTCATCAATGACAACTACCAGCTTGCTGCCGTCACTGCTTTTCATTTTTTCGGCATATAACTCGTAATCTCTTTCTTCCGGCTCCAGATGATACTGCCTGTCAATCCTTTCTACAAATCGTTTCTCCTGCTCCGCATCAGAGACTTCACATGCTCTGTAATAAAAAAATTCTTTCCCCTCAAGAAAACGACGAATACAGATTTCCTTTTCACAGCCCTCCCGGCCGTATAAAATGACAATCTGATTCCCCTGTTTTTCATATTCGCTGTTCAGTTCTTTGACCGCTGCTGCCTTTTGCATGACAATAATCCCCCTGGTAACTTACACTTTTCCATAACACCCACAACTTATCATACCCTTATTCCCTTATAATTGCAATCCTGAAAAAGAAGAAACTGCTATGTATCTTTTAAACATAACAGCCTCTTCTCTATGCTTAACCCATATTTTGTTTTGCTACCAGCTCGTCTGCTCCGTATTTCTTACGGAGAGCAGGTTTTTCGATTTTGCCAGTGGCATTTCTGGGCACTTCTGCAAAAATAATCTTTTTCGGTCTCTTGTATCTTGGCAGCTGTCTGCAGAATTCATTGATTTCTTCCTCACTGCATTCCATGCCTTCCTTGATTGAAATAATTGCACCGGTAATCTCTCCCAACCGATCATCCGGCAGACCGATTACTGCCACATCCTGTACCTTGTCGCAGGTGCTCAGGAAATTCTCAATCTGAACGGGATAAATATTTTCACCGCCGCTTACGATCACATCTTTCTTGCGGTCTACGAGAAAATAAAAACCGTCTTCGTCCATTTTGGCCATATCACCGGTATAAAGCCAGCCGTCTTTTAACGTTTCTTCTGTTGCCTTGGGATCATTATAATAACAGGTCATGACGCCCGGACCTTTCACACACAGCTCACCAACTTCTCCCTGAGGAAGCTCATTGCCCGTTTCATCTACAATCTTACATTTCCAGCGATATCCCGGAACACCGATTGCACCTACCTTATGGATATTCTCAATGCCAAGATGAACACAGCCCGGACCCGTAGATTCAGACAGCCCATAATTGGTATCGTATAAATGATCGGGGAAATAATCCTTCCAATGCTTAATCAATGACGGAGGCACCGGCTGCGCTCCAATATGCATAAGCCTCCACTGACTCAATTCATAATCTTCTAATTTCAATTCTCCTTTATCCAGCGCCACCAGAATATCCTGCGCCCAGGGAACTAACAGCCATACGATCGTACAATGCTCCTGCGATACGGCATCCAGAATAATCTCTGGTGTCGTTCCCTTTAACAAAACCGCCTTACTGCCTGCACACAGACTTCCCATCCAGTGAAATTTTGCACCTGTATGATAAAGAGGCGGGATACACAAAAACACATCATCCCGGTC
The DNA here is from genome assembly GCA_947564765.1 of uncultured Roseburia sp. Classification (GTDB taxonomy): domain Bacteria; phylum Bacillota; class Clostridia; order Lachnospirales; family Lachnospiraceae; genus Roseburia_B. The sequence goes on from CANODN010000267.1 coordinate 2,270, forward strand.
TGTTAAATGATGCTTCTGCTCCATTTGTGCTGCCTGCATAAGACTTTCGTGATTATGTAAAATTGCCTTGGGAAATCCTGTTGTCCCGGAGGAAAAATAAATTGCCGCATCATCTTCATCCTCTAGACGAACCAAGGGAGCCTGACTGGAGCAGTCTGCCACAAGTTCCGGATAGCTTTCCGCAAAAGTCGGACATCCGTCGCCCACATAAATCAAAAGACGTCCTTTACCAAGCTCGTCTTCAATGGATTCAATTCTTCCGATAAATTCCGGTCCGAAAAAGAGAATATGCACCTCTGCCAGATCAGCACAATCCCCAATCACCTCTTAATTTGGCATTCCCTTGAACATAGGCAGCCCCATGAGATACGGCATATTTATGAGCGGTACCATTGATATGAGCAGTACCATTTAATGTACCCATACCTTCAGAACCTTTAGAGCTTTTAGAACCTTCGGAACCTGTAGTAGTAGCTATAACACTTTTCCAGTTAATTGTACCATATGCATTAAATTCGGTTGCGACATAAGCAGTATTATTATACCATTTACCTTCACAACAGTGCCTTGGCCCCATTTTTTATGTTCAACCTTGT
>CANODN010000268.1 GCA_947564765.1 uncultured Roseburia sp.
GAGCTTGGCAAGAAAATATTAAATCAGCTTCAGGATAATTTAAAGATTGCGGCAGAAGAAATGATTCCTATTTGTCAGGATACCGGAATGGCAGTTATTTTTATGGAAATCGGACAGGATGTTCATTTTGATGGAATGAATCTGGAGGATGCCATCAATGAAGGTGTGAGAAGAGGCTATACGGAAGGGTATCTTCGAAAATCAGTTGTAAAAGACCCGATTTTACGGGAAAATACAAAAGACAACACGCCTGCAGTGATTCATTATTCCATTGTACCGGGAGATAAAGTAAAGATTACATTTGCTCCGAAGGGATTCGGAAGTGAAAATATGAGTCGGATTTTTATGTTAAAACCGGCAGATGGCATAGAAGGCGTAAAAAATGCCATATTAACGGCTGTTTCCGATGCCGGTCCGAATGCATGCCCTCCTATGGTGGTCGGCGTAGGAGTCGGAGGCGATTTTGAAAAAGCTGCTATTATGGCAAAACAGGCATTGACCAGAGATGCAGGAGAACATTCTTCCATTCCCTATATATGTGAATTGGAAAAGGAAATGCTGGAAAAAATAAATTCTCTTGGAATCGGGCCCGGCGGATTGGGAGGAAGTATTACGGCTCTTGCAGTTCATATCAATACGTATCCTACACATATTGCAGGACTTCCGGTAGCAATTAATATCTGCTGCCATGTCAATCGTCATATTGTAAAAATGATATAGAGGTAATTTTTATGGATAAATATATTACAACACCTATTACAAAAGAAGTAACCGCAGATTTAAAAAGCGGCGATTATGTTTATATTACAGGAACCGTTTATGTTGCAAGAGATGCGGCGCATAAACGCATGATAGAAGCGCTGGAGCGGGGAGAGGATCTTCCTGTTGATATCAGAGATGAGGCAATCTATTATATGGGACCTTCTCCGGCAAGGGAGGGAAGGCCGATTGGTTCTGCAGGCCCTACCACATCCAGCCGTATGGATAAATATGCTCCGACACTTTTGGATCTTGGCTGTAAGGCCATGATCGGAAAAGGAAAACGCAGCAAAGAGGTGATCGACGCCATTGTCCGTAATCAGGCAGTTTACTTTGCAGCAGTAGGCGGCGCTGGGGCTCTTTTGTCAAAATGCATTACAAAATCAGAGATTATCTGTTATGAGGATTTGGGAGCGGAGGCTCTCAGAAAGCTGGAAATTCGGGATTTTCCGGTTATTGTGGTAATTGATAAGGATGGAAATAATCTATATGAAACGGCAGTCAAAAAATAAAAATTTTATTTCTTTTAAGAATGTATGAAACATGATACAATGCATATAGATTGCTTTTTACAGGAGGAAATGTTAATTGAAAATTATAAAACGTTCCGGTGAAGAAGCCGGATTTGATATTACAAAAATTATGGCTGCAGTTCATAAGGCAAATAAAGAAGTCGAGCCTTCGAAACGTCTTGGCACAGAACAAATACAAAAAATAGCTCAAAATGTAGAAGAAATCTGCAAACAATCCATTCGTTCTATGAACGTAGAAGAAATTCAGGATGAAGTGGAAGATCAGATTATGCAGCAGGGAGCCTATCAGGTTGCAAGGGTGTATATTACATACCGTTATAAGCGTCAGCTGGTTCGTCAGTCAAATACAACCGATGCCCAGATTATGACAATCATTGAAAGTCAGAACGAAGAAACCAAACAGGAAAATTCCAACAAAAATCCCCTTCTGGCCTCTACCCAGAGAGATTATATGGCAGGAGAAGTCAGCAAGGATATCACAAAGCGTTTTCTTCTTCCCGAAAAAGTATGGGCTGCCCATGAAGATGGATTGATTCATTTTCACGATGCAGATTATTTTGCACAGCACATTCATAACTGCTGTCTGGTAAATTTAGACGATATGCTGCAGAACGGAACCGTGATCAGTGAAACAAAAATTGACAGGCCGAATTCTTTTTCCGTTGCCTGTACAATTGCATCTCAGATTATTGCTCAAGTGGCTTCCAGCCAGTATGGAGGTCAGTCCGTCAGTGCTTATCACCTATCCAAATTTGTTTCTGCCTCCAGGAAGAAATTCCGCAAAGAAGTAAGAGAAGAATTTGAGGCTGCGGGAATTATGGCAGAAGAAGAGCAGATCAACCGTGTTGCAGAGGAACGTGTCAAAAGAGATATTGATAAAGGAGTACAAACCATCCAGTATCAGGTGGTAACGCTTATGACAACCAACGGACAGGCTCCTTTTATTACCGTATTCATGTATCTGGATGAGGCACAGGAAGGCCAGGAAAGAGAAGATCTTGCCATGGTGATCCGTGCAATACTAAATCAGAGAATTTTAGGCGTGAAAAATGAAAAAGGCGTTTATATTACGCCTGCTTTTCCAAAGCTGATCTACGTTTTAGATGAAGATAACATTACCGAAGAAAGCCCATATTGGGATCTGACTGTTCTTGCGGCCAAATGTACGGCAAAGCGTATGGTACCGGATTATATTTCCGCGAAGATGATGAAGAAATTAAAACAGGGAAATGTATATACCTGTATGGGATGCCGTTCTTTTTTGACTGTATATAAGGATGAAACGGATCAGTTTAAATTCTACGGAAGATTTAACCAGGGAGTCTGCACCATCAATTTAGTTGATATCGCATGCTCTTCCCAGGGAGATTTTGATGAATTCTGGAAAATATTTGATGAAAGACTGGAATTGTGTTATCAGGCTCTTATGGCAAGACATAACCGCCTTAAGGGAACCAAATCAGATATTGCTCCGATTTTATGGCAAAACGGCGCTCTGGCCCGTCTGAAAAAAGGAGAAATCATTGATGATCTTTTAATGAACGGCTTGTTGATAAACAGAAAATGGAAAAA
>CANODN010000269.1 GCA_947564765.1 uncultured Roseburia sp.
GCAGTACCAGTATGGTACATCGTCGTTTTGGTATACTTCACTTCCTCCTACAAGATCTTCTTTCCATGGGATCCGGTAGCTGCGTTTCAGCGACGTATTATTTTTTAACTTGTATAATATAGAAATGTAGCCGGATCGCTGGCTTGATTCCGAATAATCTTCAAATTCCTTTTTCGAATCAATAATTTGTCCATGGATTTCTAAAATGTGTGCAATTGTGTCTGCATCGGAGCCGCCGGAAATGCCGATGTTGTCAATAAACGCTGATTTTACGGCAGAAGCGTCCGGCATTTTGCGTTCCTGCCCAAACAGATCGGATTCAATGGATATATAAAGGCACATGAATACTGCAAGAAAAATGCCGCATTCCAAAAATCTTTTTTTCTTAAATACGCGAAAGCCTTTTTCCAGGAACATTTGCGCTGTAAAAAAGCAGACGGTTCCAAACAGGAAGGCTCCAATTAATGCAGAGAAAAATATGGCCCTGCTGGAAGAAAGGTCTAAAATGCTGCAGAATAAGACGCTTAAAAGCCCGCCGCCGCAAAATGCAGCGCCCCATCGGAATACAGGGCATATCCAGGGAATGGAAATCAGGCTTCCGGCCGTCTCTACGTCCCGGATCCGGTAGATGAAGTATGCGGCGACAGAAAATGCAAATGCAGCGATTGCATATGCGGCTATGATATTTGAGCCGTTCAGTCCCGTGGCTGCAGCATATTCTGACGAATAATCCCGGGTAACGTATATGTGTGTTCCCATATAGTATAAAGGGGATAAGACATCCTGTTTTCCCGTTGGAAAATCCAGAGGGATTCCATAGGAAATGATTGACATAAGCATATGAATCAAAGCCTTGCATCCAACATACAAAAAGTTAATGATTACCGTAAAAATTGGAACTGCCAGCAACTGGCCGGTAAACATGGCGATCCAGACTGTAAAGCTGTAAAAAATAAAACTGATGCCGCAGGCAAATAAAAGCCCTGTCAAAAGGAAATTCATGCTCGTATAACCGCAGACTGCGCTTACAAGAATGCCAAATAAAAAGCCAATTGCTTCAGGCACAATCAGAAACAGCAGTCCGGAAATATAATTGGTAAAAAACAATTCTTTTCGCGTCACCGGAAGCGCATGAATCGTATTTGCCGCCCTGGAATTGTACAGGTAGGAAAATACCGCCATTACGACGATAATGGAAAAGAAAAACAGTATAATGGGATTGATATAGACGTTTACAATGCCTAAAATATCATCGACCCGCATCTGGGCAAGTTCCCTTTCGTTTATGCCGGAAGAATACTTATATGAAAGAGAATGATTGTAAATCATAAACGGCAGGATAAACAGGTTCCAGGCCGTAAAGATTAGCCAGATTGGCCAAAAGTGCGTAATGTTTTTTAGAAAAATGGTTTTGTTAAAACAAGATGTCTTTGACTTCATAATCTACCCCTCCTAATTCATAGATAAAGATTTCTTCAAGTGTCAGAGGAAGAATATCAATCAGCATAGGATGCATTTTTTCAAGCTGCATCTTTGCTTCTGAGGGATTTCCCTTGACAATCAGAGTGTAAACCCTTCCTGTATTGGACATATGAAGCATTTCAAAGCCTTCCGGCAATGTCGGCATTTCGGATTGGAATGCCACTTGTATTTTGCAGACGCTTCCCTGAAGTTCAGTGAGAGAACGTTCAATAATGAGTTTTCCCTGATGCATAATTCCCACATGGTCACAGACGTCTTCCAGTTCTCTCAGATTATGGGAGGAAACGATGACGGTCGTATTATATTCCGAGACGTCTGCCATGATGATGCTCCAAATCTGACGGCGCATAACAGGATCCAGTCCGTCTACCGGTTCATCTAAAATCAAAAGTTCCGCCCTTGTGCAGACGGCAAGCCAGAACGCCACCTGTTTCTGCATTCCTTTGGAAAGGCTTCGGATGCTCTTTTTCGGGTCGATTGCCGGAAAATATTCCATCAGGCGGCGAAACATATTATCGTCAAATTTTGGATAGATTCCCTGGTAAAACCGCTTCATTTCCAGTGTGTCCGCCTGCATAAAATAAAAAATATCATCAGGGATGAATGCAAATTTTTCTTTTATTTTTGGATTTTCATAGACATTTTCTCCGTTAATTTTTACGGTTCCGCTATTTTGACGGTAGATTCCGGTTAAATGTCGGAGAAGCGTTGATTTGCCCGCCCCGTTTGGCCCTACCAGGCCGTAAATAGCGCTTTTCTTTACGGACATATTTACTCCGTCCAAAGCGCGAAAACCATTAAATTCCTTTACCAGGTTACTTATTTCAACCATTTTCTTCAAGCCTCCCTTGTTCCAGATGATTCATACGGTATCCGAGTTCTTCTCTTGTCACGTCCAGAATAAAAAGTTCTGACACTACGTCGTCGAATTCCATTAAAAGCTCCTGCTCCCTGCTTTTATGGATGAAATCCGAGGAAGATGCAAATGTGCCTTTTCCCTTTATGCTGTAGACATAACCTTCCGTTTCCAGCTCTTTATATGCTCTCTGGATTGTATTGGGATTAATTGCCAGAGTGGACGCAAGTTCCCGGACAGACGGCAGCTTTTCATCTGCCGCAATTGCGTTTGTGAGAAGCAGATGGCGGATTCCTTCTTTGATCTGCTCATAAATGGGTTTGGCGTCTCTGTAATTTAATTGCAGCAATCCTATAACCTCCTTGTTCAAGTGTATTAATACATTTAATACACAAAGTTTAGCACACATGACTGTTGGATACAATAAAGATAAAGAAAGACATTGAGGCAATAAATCAGGCGACCTTTGAGAATAGATACAACGAGCA
>CANODN010000270.1 GCA_947564765.1 uncultured Roseburia sp.
GGATCACCTACATCAACCTCTTGCGTGCTTTCGACATAAATTTCATCAATCGGTCTTTTGTAGAATGCCTCCAGCCTTTCTGTCAGATTAAGATATTTAGGCCTGCTGATCTTCTCAACAGTCATTTTTCCATCGCATATATTTATTCCAACTGTATCGTCTTCTTTTAAATCCATTTGTGATAATATTTCTTTGGATAATCTGATACCCTGGCTGTTTCCCCACCTCTTTATTGTAGTTTTTGTTTTAAAAACGCCTATTACCTCTCTTTGCTGTTCATTTGCCACTGTATTTGTTCTCATCCTTTGCTTCCTTCTGTTTTATGCTCTGCTTTGTTTTCTGCTTTATTTTTTGCTTTATATATCGCTTTATTCTTTGATTTTGTTCTTATCTTTATTCAAATCTGGAGCTTAGTATAAATATATACAATGGATATACGTTCAATATCAGTATATACAAAGTATATACTTCTGTCAATATAAAATGTATCTTAAAACAATCGCCATTCAATCCAGGATTTTTAGTGTCCTCAAACTCATCTTGCATTGATTTTATTTTCGCGATACAATCATTTCAAGAAGGATCTGCAGAAAAAAATCCGGCGCCGGCTCCCGGCAGCCTAGAAAGGAATTGTAATGAAAATGAATCACAAGAGCAATCATCTATCCCGTATTAGAATCACTTTCATTATGGTTCTTTTTGGTATGTGCTTCGCTATGCATGCACTTTTTTGCGGTAATTATAGTCCTTATGAGTCTTTAGATCAGGCAGCTGTCATTGAGGCATGGACCATTTCGGAAAGCATCGTTACTACTGAAAGCAATGAAGATACTCTCTATTCTCTCTCTTCATCCTTGAACAAAAACGATCCTCATACGGAATCTATCGCAAATAATCGTAGTGCAATATCTATGATCGCTGCTGTCCCAAATGGATCCGGGCTGTTTCTTTTTCTTATCATAGCTTTTCTTGATTTCTTTTTGAACTTATTTATATTATTGCCTGACGGATGGACATTGATCACTCAAAAGGTACGTCTGGACAATTAAATCAACTCCATTTCAGATCATTGCAAATGTGATAACGGTTATTCTAAGTCATTTTTAAAATCAAACAATGGCTTCTTTTTTGTATGTAAACAAGCCGAAACGCAGAAATTGAAATGGAGAATAGGAATGAAAAAGAGGATATATAAATTAGTTCTTGCCCTATTGGTAAGCCTGTCTCTGGGTTCCAATCCCATAGCCCAGAATGAGATACGCAAGATGCTGGAAGCTTTTTCGGGGACTGTACAGGTTCAGGAGCTTGAGGAAGAAGAGAAGGAATCCGAAGAAACAAAATTCCCAAAGTAGCCGCGCTCAGTATTATCTCGCCCACACACACCGAAAGAGGAGCAGGTCACAGACTGACCGCTCCTCTGCTGTTCCTGTTACAGGCCGCGCCTTCACCCGGCATGCCCTGCACCTTGCTTTACTCAATCGTCCATCCGGCCATAAATCCGTCATGAACTGCTTCTCCGATCTGTCCGATTGCTTTACAATCTCCGATGATTACGGCGTTTACATATTTGTCTGCTATACTTTTCGCAATTTCATGATCCGGCTTCATGCCCATTGCCAGTATTACCATGTCTGCATGCAGCTCCTGAACTCCATCTGCATTTTCAACAATTGCTCCAGACGGTGTCAGCTCTTTGATCTTTGTTCCGGTCATAACACAGATATCTTCTTCACGGATCCGGCGTTCCACGCTGTAACGGTTATCAACAGTTGCCGTAGGATACAATTTCGGCAGCATTTCTATGATCGTGACCTCTTTTCCTTCCATTGCCAGCTCCAGCGCACAGTCACATCCGGAAGGGCCGCCGCCGGCTATGATCACCTTCTGGCCCGATACCGATGAGCCTGACCTGTGCAGATTGGAAACTTCCATCACATTTTCATTATGGATTCCCGGAATTGGAGGGATAGCCGCTTTCGCGCCGGTTGCTACAATAATCTTGTAAGCATGCTTTAATTCCGGAGAATCGGCATGGATTTCCTTATGATAGACAATGGATACGCCAAGCTTTTTCAGCTGAACCTGATAATAATCATTCAGCATCTGGATCCTGTTTTTAAACGACGGAGCAGCCGCTGGAATCAATTGGCCTCCAAGCCCGCCGCTTCTTTCATATATTGTAACGGAATGCCCGGACAGTGCGGCGACTCTCGCTGCTTCCATTCCCGCAACACCGCCTCCAATGACGGCAATATTTCTGCTGACCGGCTTTTTTGTGATCGCATAATTTTTTTCATGAAGCACCTGTGGATTTACGGAACAGGAACTGTCGCAGGAACGGCCGGTAGCACTCAGACAATACCTGTTGCACTTGATGCAGGGGCGTATATCTTCACGGTGTCCGTAATAAAGCTTGTTGGCGAATTCCGGATCTGCCAGCATTCCGCGGCCGACCACGATAAAGTCGGATTTCCCTTCTTCCACGGCTTTCAGCGCAGTTTCAGGTGTATGGCTGCCTACAGTAAATACCGGCTTATCTGTGATAGATTTTGCAAATGCGCCTGCATCGTCTACCATGCATCCATCCTCCATATATGCGGTTGGAAAGATCCATTCATACGCATCATAGCATCCCATATCTACGTCAAATGCATCCACCCCCAGGCCGTCCAGATACCGGATGATTTCCGCAGACTCCTCTCTGGTCCGTCCTCCCGGGATATTATGCTCGATCACCATTCGAAATACGATCGGATAATCCGGACCGACAGCTTTCCGGCATGCTTCAT
>CANODN010000271.1 GCA_947564765.1 uncultured Roseburia sp.
CAATCATAATGACGCCGAATGTATCCTGAAGCTGTGTATGTTTAAACAACTGGTTTAAAACAACCTTTGCACTGACATCACGTCTTAATTCAATACAAATCCGCATACCCTGACGGTTGGATTCATCTCTTAAGTCTGTAATTCCGTCAATCCTTTTATCTCTGACTAAATCTGCGATTTTTTCAATCAATCTTGCCTTGTTGACCATAAAAGGAAGCTCTGTTACAACAATACGGCTTTTGCCGTTTGCCATAGGCTCAATATCTGTTACGGCGCGGACACGGATTTTTCCCCTTCCGGTCCGATAAGCCTGTTCGATTCCGGCTGTTCCAAGTATCGTACCCCCCGTAGGAAAATCAGGGCCTTTTACAATACTTAAAATTTCATCCAGTTCCGTATTCCGGTCTTCCAAAATCTGATTGTCGATAATTTTTACAACTGCGGCAATTACTTCTTTTAAATTATGGGGAGGAATGTTGGTGGCCATACCGACGGCAATTCCCGATGTTCCGTTTACCAGAAGATTTGGATATCTGGATGGAAGTACCGTTGGCTCCTTTTCTGTCTCATCAAAGTTCGGCATAAAATCTACTGTATTCTTGCCGATATCTGCCAGCATTTCCATGGAAATCTTGCTGAGCCTTGCCTCCGTATAACGCATAGCCGCGGCGCCGTCTCCATCCACCGAACCAAAATTACCATGTCCGTCTACAAGGGGATAACGGGTGGACCATTCCTGAGCCATATTTACAAGAGCTCCATAAATGGAACTGTCACCATGAGGATGATACTTACCCATGGTATCACCGACAATACGTGCACATTTTCTGTGCGGCTTGTCCGGTCCGTTATTCAATTCAATCATGGAATATAAAACTCTTCTTTGTACCGGTTTTAAACCATCCCTTACATCAGGGAGCGCCCTGGATGCAATAACGCTCATTGCATAATCGATATAGGATGTTTCCATTGTTTTCTTTAGATCTACATCATGAACCTGATCAAAAATTTTATCATCCATTTATATTTGATCCCTCCTATACATCCAGATTCTGGACGTATTTTGCATTTGCCTCAATAAATTCCCGCCTTGGCTCCACTTTATCACCCATAAGCGTTGTAAATGTTACATCAATTTCAGAAGCAGTTTCCTCATCAAAAATAACTCTTTTTAAAATCCGCTTTTCCGGGTCCATAGTTGTCTCCCAAAGCTGCTCCGCATCCATTTCTCCAAGTCCTTTGTAACGCTGTATTTTATTATTGTTATCCCGGCCGATTTCCAGAAGTATACGATTTAACTCTTCATCACTGTAGGCGTACCAGACTTTTTTATTTTTTTCAATTTTAAAAAGCGGCGGCTGCGCCAGATAAACATATCCCTGTTTGATCAGCTCCGGCATAAAACGATAAATAAATGTTAGAAGCAGGGTGCTGATATGGGCGCCGTCTACGTCTGCATCTGTCATAATAATAATTTTGTGATAACGAAGCTTTGTAATATCAAAATCCTCATGGATTCCTGTTCCAAATGCAGTAATCATTGCTTTGATTTCGGCATTGCCGTATATTTTATCCAATCTTGCTTTTTCTACATTTAAAATTTTGCCCCGGAGAGGAAGGATTGCCTGTGTTGCACGGCTCCTTGCCGTTTTTGCAGAACCTCCCGCAGAATCTCCCTCTACGATATAGATTTCACAATTCTTCGGGTCTTTGTCTGAACAATCTGCCAGCTTACCCGGAAGCGATGTTCCCTCTAAAGCTGTTTTTCTTCTGGTCAGATCTCTTGCTTTTCTTGCCGCTTCTCTTGCCCGCTGCGCCAGAAGTGATTTTTCACAGATTAATTTTGCTACGGCAGGATTCTGTTCCAGAAAATACGTAAGCTGTTCGCTGACTACGGAATCCACTGCTCCTCTTGCCTCACTGTTTCCCAGCTTTTGTTTGGTCTGGCCTTCAAACTGAGGCTCACTGACTTTAATACTGATAATTGCTGTCAGTCCTTCTCTGATATCCTCTCCGCTTAGTCCGGCGTCGCTGTCTTTTAATATTTTATTTGCTTTTGCATACTGATTAAATGTTTTTGTCAATGCATTCCGAAAACCTGCCAGATGCGTACCGCCCTCCGGTGTAATGATATTATTTACAAAGCTGTAAGCTGCGTCATTAAAGGAATCATTATGCTGCATGGCAACTTCCACATAAACACCGTCCCGCTGTCCTTCACAATAAATAATATCCGGATACAGAGGTTCCCTGCTTCTGTTCAGATAAGTTACAAATTCTTTGATTCCTCCCGCATAATGAAATTCCTTTTCAACGGCAGGTTCTGTTCTGTTATCTTTTAATATTATTCTTAAATTTTTTGTCAGAAATGCCGTTTCTCTGAGTCTTTGTTTTAATATTTCATAATCAAATACCGTCTCTTCAAATATGGTATCATCCGGCATAAAAACAACTTTTGTTCCGCTTTTTTCAAAAGGACAATCTCCGATCACTTTTAACGGATACATTGTTTTTCCCCGCTCAAAACGCTGCTTGTATATTTTTCCTTCACTGCAGATTTCCACTTCAAGCCATATGGAAAGTGCATTTACAACAGAAGCGCCTACGCCATGCAGACCGCCGGATACTTTATATCCTCCGCCGCCGAATTTACCGCCGGCATGGAGCATAGTAAATACAACCTCCACTCCGGTTAAACCTGATTTGTGATTAATACCTACCGGAATTCCCCGGCCATCATCGAGCCCATCATACCGCCTGGCAGTCCACAACCGAGCAATAGTGA
>CANODN010000272.1 GCA_947564765.1 uncultured Roseburia sp.
GGATGACAAATCAATGGCCGCATCCAAACTGCCAAACAGCTGCTTTGCGGCAGGGATCGTGCGTTCATTGTAAATGCTGTTTGTGAAAGGAGCATACACCTTGAAATATATAAAACAATTTGGAATCATATTAGCAGTGTCTTTTCTCGGAGAAATTCTGCATCAGTATATACCGCTGCCGATTCCGGCAAGTATATACGGCATTATAATTTTGTTTGTATGTCTGGAATGGAAGATTCTTCCGGTATCTGCGGTTAAGGAAACCAGCAGCTTTTTCATTGAAATTATGCCGATTATGTTTATTCCTGCTGCGGTGGGATTGCTGGACTCCTGGCAGATTATCCAAACATCCTGGGTTTCCTATACCGTCATTACAGTCCTTTCTACATTTGTAGTTATGGTTGTATCCGGAAAGGTGGTACAGCTTGTTATGAACCGGACGAAAAAGAAAGAAATATGACGATACGGCGTGAGTCTGAATCGTTACGATATAAGAAAGGACTGGCAGTAACATGAAGGAACTTTTTGAAACATCGGTATTTTTTGGCGTAGTGATCACTTTGTTATCGTATGGAATTGGCCTTGTGTTAAAAAGAAGATTAAAGAAAGCAATTTTTAATCCTCTTTTAATTGCGATTGCCCTGACGATGCTGTTTTTACTTTTGTTTCGTATTGATTATACGGTATATAACGAAAGCGCAAAATATATTTCTTTTTTATTAACGCCGGCCACGGTCTGCCTTGCAGTTCCTCTTTATGAGCAATGGGAGCTGCTAAAGAAAAATTATAAAGCTGTGTTTGCGGGCATTTTTTCCGGTGTACTGACAAGTCTTTGTACGATTCTTGTTCTGGCGGTTTTGTTTGGACTGGATCATGCGTCTTACGTTACCTTTTTACCGAAATCCATTACAACGGCAATCGGCATGGGCGTTTCGGAGGAGCTGGGCGGATATGTGGCAATTACCGTGGCGGTGATTATCATTACAGGTGTGATTGGAAATATATTTGCCGAGATTATCTGCCATATATTTAAAATTGATGATCCCATTGCAAAAGGTATTGCCATAGGCACTTCCTCACATGCCGTCGGAACGGCAAAGGCTATGGAAATGGGGGCTGTTGAGGGAGCCATGAGCAGCCTGTCTATTGTTGTGGCAGGAATATTAACCGTGATCGGTGCAAATGTTTTTGCACAATTTATGTAACGCTTATTCGACATTCTTCACAGGAACCATAACGAAAGAGAGCACTTTAAAGTTTAGACAATTGAAAATGCGTATTGATTCCTGGCAGATGAAATGCTATACTTAAGAAAATACTTTAATAAAGTTCAGGTGATAGAGTGGATCAGAAAAAAATAACAAACAGAGAAGTGAAGAAGAAAAACAGGAATGAAGTTTTCCGTTATATATGCGTGCATGGAACCGTATCAAACCCGGATATTTCCTATGATTTGAAAATGAGCCTGCCGACCGTAACGCAGATTACAAAGGAGCTGATAGCAAAAGGCCTGGTGGAAGAAAAAGGGGAGCTTCAGTCTACCGGAGGGAGAAGGGCAAAGGCCCTGTCGGCAGTTGTAAATGCAAAACTGGCAGTGGGATTGGATATTACGAAGAATCATATTACACTGGCGCTTACAAATATCATAGGAGAAATGCTGGGATACAAGCGGATCTATCTGCCATATCATTCAGAGGATGACTATTACAGGGAGGTAAATGAGAGGCTGGAACAATTTCTCGATGAAAATAAGATTGACAGGGATACGGTTTTGGGCGTGGGAATATCATTTCCGGGTATTATAGATTTGGACCGGGAATGGATTGCTTATTCTCATATATTGGGACTGGAGGACGTGCCGTTTGCTTCGGTAAGCAGTTTTTTCTCTTATCCGTGTTCCTTTTTGAATGATGCCAACGCAGGAGCCTGTGCAGAAGGGTTTCGTGAAAAAGGGTCGGGATCATTCTTTTATCTGTCATTGAGCAACACAGTCGGAGGTGCAATTTTTAGCAGGAATGAATTGATGCAGGGGAAGAATTTCCGGTGCGGTGAAGTTGGACATATGACGGTTGTTGCGGATGGAGCGGAATGTTATTGCGGAAAAAAGGGATGTCTGGACGCTTATTGTTCCGCAATGCGTTTGTCTGACGCAGCAAATGGGAAATTGGAGCAGTTCTTTGCATTATTGGATCAAAAAGATGTGGGTGCGACGAAAATCTGGGATTCTTATACAGATTATCTTGCTATTGCCGTGAATAATATTCATATGGTTTTGGACTGTGATATCATTTTGGGAGGGTATGTAGGGAGCTATATGGGAACGTACTTTCAGGATATATGGAATAAAGTGTCCAAGCGGAATACCTTTGGGGAAAAAGATTTTTATGTGAGAGAATGCAGCTATAAAGTGGCTGCTGCAGCATTGGGGGCAGCATTACATATGATAGAAATATTTGTCAGTCAGATATAAGAGAAGAAAGCAGTTTTGAAGAAGAGGTTTCGGCAGTGAAACTTCTTTTTTTTGTGCATTTTTTATAAAAAGCAAAATGGGATTTTGAATAAAACGACGGAAATGAGATATTTGCGAAAAATGCATTGACAAATAATGTGGATCTATATAAAATAATTAACATAATAAAACTATTTAATAAAGTAATAAATAAAGAGATAAATTTTAGAACAGGGAGGATAACAGATCATGGAAGGAAAAATGAAAACAGCGGTAATGTTAGGAATCGGAAAAATGGGATTTGAAGAAAGAGATATCCCAAAAGC
>CANODN010000273.1 GCA_947564765.1 uncultured Roseburia sp.
ATTTTCTGAGAGAAGAAAAGCGTACCGGAAAGATTACAGAGAAGCAGGAGAAAGCGCTTTTAGAGGACAACCATAAAAAAGTAATATTTGAAATAGAAAATATGTTTGTCAGCAACAATAAAATTATCAACGGTAAGCTTTCTACTTATGTGCCTGTTCTCTATGAAGATGAGATATACGGTCATATAGAAAGAATGTTCCTTTCCAAAAAACAGCTTAGCGATGCTATTCTGGAATTGGAAAAAAAGGATTTTACGGTTTTTCAAAGAGAGGTTCTTTACACCAATCCTGAATTAAAGATAGAAAAGGAGTACGTGATCAAAAAAGTATACCCCGATATTATTTTAGTTCCGGTGTACGGCATGGCCTCTTCCATGTGGCAGGAAATTACAGGAAAGAAACGGGATACACCGGGCAGGTTTTTGTTTCCGGTGATTACCGAGACAGAAGTGGATAAGCTGGTAACAAAGGCTTTTGGCCGGTTTCATTGGGAATATTGCCGATGTGAACAGGGTGCGTCCTGGAATAATATTCAATATAAATCCCTGACATCGGAATATATGGATTACATACAATATTACCGTAAAAATCATGATCTGACGGAAGAAAAAAGAGAGAAAATCAAAGCGCAGATTTTAAAAGCCAGAAATAACAGCAGAGAGATCTTTTTAATTGATTATGAGCTTTGGATTTATTATGAGTCCAAGGCTGCAATGAAATTAAACAAGGTTGCCAGAATGATTCTGGCGTCCTACTGTCCTTTTGACAGGGAAACAAGGGAAGTTTTAAAAAGCAATGCGGCGTTCGCAGAAGCATTGATGATGCATCAGAAAAAATTCGGGGAGAAAAAGAGAGAATGGGAAATGCGCATCAAGCGAAGAGAAAATAAAAATCTGGAGATTCCCCAGGAATTTTATGATACCTATCAATACTATGCGAATAATTGATATTTTAAAAAATGGTTTTATATGATAAAATGAATTCAGAGTAAGAAAATAAACATGACTGACCATGTCAGAAGAAGCAACAAGCAGAGGAATTGCGGCTATGAAAGGGGAACAGGATATTATGCAGGAGAAAAAGCCTCAAAAAACAAAATTAAAAATGACATTTGCTATTTTATTTCTGGCAGTATTATGTATTATTGAATTGTATCTGATGATGAATTATCCCAAAGAATATATTTTTTTGGGGATAGTAGCACTTGGAATTTTATGTCTTGTGTATATTATGACAGATCTTTCGTTTAAGATGCGGCGGGAGCGGGAAGATCTTTATGAAAAAGAATATGAAAATATCTATAAAGCACAAAAGGTTTCTTATGTTTTTATGAAACAGACCTTTATGGATATGGAAAAGATTCTGATCAGAATCAAAGAAAATTCGGAAGTTCCTGCGGATGAATTAATTGAAGCGCAGAAGGCAGTCGGTAAAATTACGATTCAGAGAAATAAGGAAAACGCGTCATCTATTTTAAATTCCAACGAGAAGGTAATTCACCACATTGTTTCTCTTGAGGATAAGATGAAGGATGCGATCCGCAGTATAGAAGAAGCAGCAAATCATCACAGTCCGGAGATGATTGACAGACAGCAGGAAATCATAGAAAATCTGGAAAAGAATCAAGCCGTATGGAAAGAAGAAATCGCCGGACTTTCAGAACAGATCGCCTCTTGGAATCAAGAAATTTTAGATGTCGTTAAAAAGTCTGTTTCCGAAAATGCAGCTATACTGGAGGAGCATATTGTATCGGAGATTTCTGTACGGACAGAGGAAGCTACGGACATGAAAACAGCAGTGCCGGTAGAAGAAGCGATTACTGTTTCAGATCATTTGGAGCCACCGGAAGAGACTGCGGTTTTGGATGATTTGAAGGCATCCGAAGAAACTGCAGTTTCCGAAGATCTGGAGCCGGCAGAAGAAATTACAGTTTCCGAAAACTTGGAGTCATTGGAAGAAGCAGCAGTTCCAGAGAAATTGGAGCCGTTAGAAGAAGCAGCAGTTTCCGAAAATTTGGAGTCATTGGAAGAAGCAGCAGTTCCAGAGAAATTGGAGCCGTTAGAAGAAGCAGTAGTTCCAGAGAAATCGGAGCCGTTAGAAGAAGCAGCAGTTTTCGAAAATTCGGAGTCATCGGAAGAAGCAGCAGTTCCAGAGAATCCGGAGCCGTTGGAAGAAACTGCAGTTCCAGAAAATTTGGAGTCATTGGAAGAAGCAGCAGTTCCAGAGAATCCGGAACCGTTGGAAGAAATTGCAGCTTCCGGAAAGACCATGACACCGGAAGAGATTGCAGCTTTGCTTGAAGAGACAAACGAAACAGAAGGGACACAGGAGCCTGTGGCGGAAGAGAAACCGTCTATGCCTGATCTTTCAGATCCCGGACATGTTATGACGCCGGAGGAAATAGCTGCTTTACTGGCAAATATGTAATAATATTTTTGAAATATACGAAACTGAATTTAACACAGCGGTATGGTTCCTTTGACTATACCGCTGTCATTTTAATGTTATATTCAATTAAACTAAGAATGGCGTTGAACAGTACTGAGACCAAACAAATACATGGAAAAAATGGGGTTTTTTCCAGATTCCTAAAAAATTTGCAAAAAAATTAAACTTTTTTTAAAATTTTACTTGCATTTTATGAAAATATCCTATATAATTAATCCCGTTGTTAGAGATACGCGGGTAAGAATGTGCTGTCCTTAACTAAGGAAAATGCTGGAGCTGAT
>CANODN010000274.1 GCA_947564765.1 uncultured Roseburia sp.
CAGATTTCACTGGCATCCAAAGAAGCCAGCGGTACCAGCAATATGAAATTTATGTTGAACGGTGCAATCGCTCTTGGCACTATGGATGGCGCAAATGTAGAAATTGCAGATCTGGTAGGAAAAGAGAATATATATATTTTCGGAGAATCCAGTGATGAGGTAATTGCCCACTATGATAAGATGGATTATGTATCAAAGGATTTCTATGAAAATGATCCGGATATTAAGCGGGCCGTTGATTTTATTGTCAGTGACGAATTGATGGAAATCGGACAGGAGGAAAATCTTAAGCGTCTTTACAAGGAATTATTAAATAAAGACTGGTTTATGACACTGTTGGATTTGAAAGCCTATGTGCAGGAAAAGGAACGGGCATTGAAGGAATATGAAGACCGTAGAATGTGGGCGAAGAAAATGCTTGTGAATATCAGTAAGGCTGGCTTCTTCTCATCAGACAGAACCATCAGACAGTATAATGATGAGGTCTGGAAGCTGTAGTTTCTGTGTTTATTCTTGAAAAACAGAAATTGCTTTGCTATACTACATACATATATTTGCAGAATATGTAAAAACTAAGTGAAGTCGGGAACAATATGAATAAGAAGACAGATTCAAAAAAAATAGAAATGATGGGAATATATCTGGACAATTATACCGTCAGGGAATCTTTGATGCGTCTGGATACCTATCTGGGAAATACAATTTTGAATATTATTGAAACCGTTACGATGAAACAGCTTATTCTGTCCGGAGAAATGCCGGTGATTCAAGACTGCTTAAAACAGGCAGATCTTTGTGTGATCGGAGAATGTGAGATATTATCCGAGACAGGAAATGCTGCAGCGCAGCGCATGCGGGAGGTCCGGGAATGGGACTTTCTGCATGAGCTGTTAAAGCGGACGGTGCTGGGTCAGAAAAGAGTATTCTTGCTTGCTATGACGGATGAAGAATTGGTACAGCTCCAGGATATGTTTTTGGAAAAGGTTCCTCAGTTTGTGCCGATCGGCAGCTATGCAGCGCAGGCCTGTACCGGAGATATGGATACGATCGTGAACGAAATTAACGGAGCAACGCCGGATATTGTCATTTCCGCATTGGATTCTCCGGTGGAAGAAGAATTTATATTGTCTCACAAGGATAAGATTGGGACAAGCATATGGTATGGGATCGGTGTATCCTATTATCAGAGACAGGGAAAGATTCCGGTGGGACATACTCTGAAGAAGTTGGCTTTACGGGGCAGACTGCGCCATTCCGTATCGAAGTATAAACAAAATGAAAATAAGGACAGAATGTAGAGTATGAAATTGTTAAACAAGAGGCGTCTCTATGTGGATTATTTGATGATTGCAGTCGGGACAGGCTGCATGGCTCTTGGGATTCAGTGGTTTTTTGATCCGGCAGGACTTGTTACCGGAGGATTTACCGGTATTGCAATTATAGTCAGACAGATGAGCCTTGCTGTGACAGAAGGCGGGATTCCTCTTTGGCTGACCAACCTGGTGTTGAATATTCCGATGTTTTTGATTGCATGGAAGTTAAAGGGCAGGCGGTTTGTGGGAAGAACTGCAGCTGCCACGGTTTTGCTTTCCGTTTGGCTGTACATGATTGCTCCTGTGAATATGGCACAGGGCGATCCTCTTCTTGCGGCCGTATTCGGCGGTGTGATCATGGGAATTGGGATCGGATTGATTCTTCTGGCAAAGGCGACTACCGGGGGAACCGATATGGCAGCAGCTTTGATTCAAAATAAACTGCGTCATTATTCGGTGGTGCAGATTATGCAGATTATTGACGGGATCATTGTTTTGTGCGGACTGTATGCATTTGGACTGAGGGCAGGCCTGTATGCTGTGATAGCAATTTATATTACGTCAAAGGTATCGGACGCTTTGATGGAAGGTATGAAATATTCCAAAGCGGCATTTATCATTACTGACCGTCATAAAGAAGTGGCACAGGCGCTCATGGAAAAATTAAACCGCGGCATTACGGGGATTTCTGCCATGGGAATGTATTCCGGAGATGAAAAATGTATGCTGTACTGTGTTGTTTCGAAGAAAGAAATCGTAGATTTGAAAGAAATTGTTGTGGGGATTGACCGTCATGCTTTTGTTATTGTATCGGATGCGAGGGAAGTTTTAGGCGAAGGCTTTATAGAATATCATGAAACATAGAAATCATACAGGGGAAATACAAAATATATAAAAGAATCGTATTTCCTCTTTCTTTTTTTGTGATTTTAGCTTAAAATATGAAATAGGAATTTATGTTTTTGAGAAGGAGAACAGGATATGATTTCAAATCAGATACTGCAGAATACGATTGAGGGATTAAAAGGGATTACAAGAGTGGAGTTATGTATTATTGATACGGAGGGCAATGTGCTGGCTGCAACCTTTTCAGATACAGAGCGGTATATAGAAGCAGCAGAAAGCTTTGCCAATTCTCCGGCTGATTCCCAGGTTATGAATGGCTGTCAGTTCTTTAAAGTATTTGATGAACGTCAGCTGGAATATGTGCTTCTTGCAAACGGGGACAGTGATGATGTTTATATGGTAGGTCAGATTGCAGTATTTCAGATTCAGAATCTGCTGGTTGCATATAAAGAAAGATTTGATAAAGATAATTTTATCAAAAATCTGTTGTTGGATAATCTGCTTCTTGTGGACGGGCTGCATGAAGCTATCATTTCAGAGGAAGTCTGGAACGCTGCACAG
>CANODN010000275.1 GCA_947564765.1 uncultured Roseburia sp.
GCCCAGCCGGCGGGACAGATGGTGTATGGATTTTTGTTTGACGGATTCCGGGAAAATATTTCTATGGTTTTGATTCTTTCCGGCTTGGCGGTGTGCATGATCGGACTGCTTTCCGCAGGATTTTTCAAAAGAATAGAGCATGTTTGAAAATGCATCCCCTTCTCATCCCTTCCGGCGTTGTATCTTTCATAAGTCCTGCCTCAGGAATATGCTGCACACCCCCGGATTTCCTCCAGGGATTGGATCTTCATCTGATCCATCAGAGCTTCCAGCTCCTCCAGAAGCCGTTCCATAAAATCCGGACGCATCAGGTTGGCGGAGCCGATTTGTACGGCATGGGCGCCGGCCATAATGTATTCCAGCACATCTGCGGCGCATACGATCCCGCCGCCGCCGATGACCGGGATCTTCGCGTGCTTACTGGAATTGTGTGCGCACATCAGGGCATAAGGCTTGATTCCCGGGCCGGAATATCCGCCGCCGCCCCAATTGCCGCATCGAAATCTGCGTGTATGGATGTCGATCGCATATCCGCCGATGGCATTGAAGCTAACAAAAGCATCCCCGCCGTTTTCCTGTACGATAGAGACGATCTCCTCCGGCGGATATTCCGCGGTAGGCGCCTTAAACCACAGAATTTTATCTCCGGCGGCAGCTTTCACTTTTCGGACCATTTCTTCCAGACTCTCCCTGTTCTTCCAATAAGACGGAACAGAAGGGTTGCCGTAGGGACAGTTCAGATTGATCTCCAGGCCGGCCAGCTCCTTTACATCCGAGAGAATGGATACAAACTCTACCAATTCCTCCAGGTCGTATGCCTTCAGATCCAGAAAGACCGGTGTGGCCTCATAAGGAAGGCGGGGCAGTATTTCCTTCAGAAATGTCTGATACGGCAGATTATTAGCTCCAAAAGAACTGATAAATCCATGCTCTGACTGATAGAAGCGTTTTGCCGTGCTGGGCTGCCCGTCCGTGATTGCCATAGAGTTGGGCACGATCGCGCCAAGATGCTCCAAATTTACGATTTTTTCATATTCTGCCGCATAGCCAAATGTCCCCGCCGCTGACATGATAGGATTTTTCAAGACGAGTTCTCCATGCGGTATGGGTAATCTCACGTTTAAATTTGCCATTTTTACCTCCTGTGTGAAATGAGTATTCTCGAAATGCACTTCCGGAAATCTATTTCCCGGAAACACTCAGATATATTCCTCCAAGCTTTTTCTGTCCTTTTCAAAATCGATCACGCTTAACGGCATAAACGGACCCTTGCAGCATACGTTGATCCCCATGCCGCCGTCCCTGTCGTGCAGGTAGCAGCCCTTACAGCCGTCGATTCCGCATGCCTTTTTATTGCTGATGTATAAGAAGAAGGAATCCTTTTTTTCATCCGGTATATGCCCTGCAAATGCTTCCGCATTTTGGGGATTCAGCGCAAGGATGACGCGGTCCGGTTCCTTCAGGGCGGCTTCTGCAGCCTGGATGATATCCGGACAGTATTCCACAGAAGGTCCGCCGGAAATTTTTCCCTGCTCCGGGCCGGATAGATTCAAAAAGCGCATTACGGAGTTTTGATCCCCAGGTGTAAAAGCCCCTCCGCCGGTATCCAAAAGGATCAGCTTTTTGCAGAGCCCGGCAGTCAGGAAGGGATACAAAAGAAAATATGCCGCTGGCTCTGCAGCCAGTATGGGCATAGATCCTTTTTCCGCAGGCGCGGTTCCGCGCGGCCCCCAATATTGTACGGCATCTCCCGCTCTGCATTTGTACAGCTCCTGGCGGCCTTCCGCAAGGACCGACGCGCCGCGCTCTGTTGTCCGGACCAGAGGATACGGACAAGGCCATGTATTTTTATGAGTATTTGTCCGGAGCATCAGATACTGGCCCGGTTCAAAAGCAATGTCTCCGGCAATTTCAAATTCCGCGTAGCTTCTCCCTGCAAGAGAAATCTCTGTCCTGCTCAGGACACGGCTTTCTGTCACAAAATTTTTCACATTTTTACCTCCTCGTATAATAAGTTTGTATCCAATTTGCAAAGCAAATGGATTTCCTACACTGTCTTTCTTATTTTTTCCTGAATCTGTTCTGCAAGCTTTAAATAATTATCCCAAACCGGATAGCGCACCGGCGTGCCGTGATCAGCGATGGGCCGTTCGTCTTCCGTATGCCGGTCCCAGACCGCTCCTATATTTCTGCCGTCCGTATGCTTTAGCCCGTCGATGTTCAGAAGATCCTGGCTTTCTGCAACACGTTCGTTCAGCAGATCCATCAGCCTGCGGAATCCGATAAAGAAGCCGTGCTTCTGCCAGCCTGGTATATTTGGCTCTTCAAAACAGGGAGAATGATATTTCGACTGGCGGTAATATCGTTTTAACTCCGGATACCAGATCTCCTTCTGGGTATCCGCAAAGATCTCATCATAGAAACAGGACACAATCCTTCCGTTTTTGACGACAACCTGCAGCCATCCGGTGATCCCGTACCCGAAATCTTCTGCGGCGCTGTAGTACCGGCTGTCAGAATCCGTATCAATTTTTTCCGCCAGCTCTTTTACCAGGGGAAGCAGCCCGCGCATACTGTTGGACGCTCCGGTCAGCATGTCAAAATCCCCCCGCAATGACTGCCTGGATAAGATCTGTTTTTCAACGTGTAGCAGCCCGTCTGTTAAAACAACTCCCGCAGCAGCCTG
>CANODN010000276.1 GCA_947564765.1 uncultured Roseburia sp.
CAAAGAATATGAAATCTTAAAGCTTTTATTGGAGAAGAAGAGATCCGTTTTTCTCTTCCGGTTACAGTAGAAAAAACAGACGAAAGCCTGCCGGTTTTTCAGAATCATTCTGCACAATTAAATAAAAACATAAACATAAGTCAGGACTATCAGGTGTCCTGTAAATTTTTGAATTTGATTCCGGTCAAAGAGGTAGCCGTTCATGTTGTGGAGAAACGCTATGTAATGCCCTCCGGTGTCCCCATTGGGATTTATACGAAAACAAAAGGAATTTTGATTATCGGAACCGGAAAGGTGACAGCTTCGGACGGCCTCGTTTACGAACCGGCGGACCAGCTTGTAAAAAGCGGAGATTATATTCTGGAAATAGACGGAAAAGGGGTTTCAAAAAAAGAAGAGCTGATTGATTTTGTCAATGAATCAGAAGGAAATGCAATGGTGCTTAAAATCCTGCGGGAAGGAAAAACCATAGAATTAAAAATAGAACCGGTACAGCTGCAAGATGGCTCTTATAAGCTGGGTGTCTGGGTGAGAGATGATATGGCAGGCGTCGGTACCTTAACGTATATCTGTCAGGATCTTAAGTACGGAGCCCTTGGTCATCCCGTCAGTGACGGAGATACCGGAACAATGATCCGCCTGGCGGAAGGGAAGGTTTATGATACCGATATTGTGGGAATTATCAAAGGAAAAGACGGCACTCCCGGAGAGCTTACCGGCGTGATCAATTATAAGGATGAATACTGTCTTGGAAATATCGAACAAAATACACCCACCGGAATCTGCGGAACGTTAAAAAAAGTGCCGGAGGAAATGGAGGATGCCTATGTTGAGGTAGGCATGAAGCAGGATATTCATACAGGAGAAGCTTACATCCTTTCTTTTCTGGACGGAAATCTGCGGCAGTACCGGATTGAAATTGATGAGGTGGATTTGAACAGCAAGGAGGAGAATAAAGGAATTTTGTTTCATGTGACGGATGATCTCCTTTTGTCCGAGACAGGGGGAATCGTACAGGGGATGTCCGGAAGTCCGATTTTGCAGGACGGGAAAATTATCGGGGCGGTGACACATGTGTTTATTTCAGATGCCACGAAAGGGTACGGGGTGTTTATTGAGAAGATGATGCAGAATTGAGAATGCAGAATTGAGACTGAAACATTTACTTGCGCATTCCTCCAAATATCCGTATAATAAATAAGACATTATATTTTACAAATCGGAGGAATAGAACAGCAATGGATCAGAGCAAAATTCGGAATTTTTGTATCATCGCCCATATTGATCACGGCAAATCAACTCTGGCAGATCGTATTATCGAACATACCGGATTGCTGACCAGCCGGGAGATGCAGGCGCAGGTATTGGACAATATGGATCTGGAACGGGAACGGGGAATCACCATTAAGTCCCAGGCAGTCCGTATTATATATAAAGCCAAAAATGGAGAAGAATACATCTTCAATTTAATCGATACACCGGGACATGTGGATTTTAATTATGAAGTGTCCAGAAGTCTTGCGGCTTGTGATGGTGCAATCTTAGTGGTAGATGCTGCCCAGGGAATCGAAGCGCAGACGCTGGCGAATGTGTACCTGGCATTGGATCACGATCTGGATGTCATGCCGGTAATTAACAAGATTGATCTGCCCAGCGCCCAGCCCCAGGCAGTAATTGAAGAAATCGAAAACATCATCGGAATCGAGGCCCAGGATGCTCCTCAGATTTCTGCCAAAACAGGATTGAATATCGATCAGGTTTTGGAACAGATTGTAGCAAAAATTCCTGCTCCGAAGGGCGATCCCCAAGCGCCGCTGCAGGCATTGATTTTTGACGCCATATATGATTCTTATAAAGGCGTTATTGTATTCTGCCGTATCATGGAAGGAACGGTAAAAGTGGGAGACCATATCCGTATGATGGCCACGGAGGCAGAAGATGATGTGGTAGAAGTAGGCTATTTCGGTGCGGGACAATTTATTCCCTGCGACAGCTTAAGCGCCGGAATGGTAGGATATATTGCAGCAGGAATCAAAAATGTAAGAGATACCAGAATCGGTGATACGGTAACCAATGCCGGGCGTCCCTGCAAAGAACCGCTGCCGGGCTACAAAAAAGTAAATCCTATGGTTTACTGCGGACTGTATCCGGCAGACAGCGCGAAATATCCGGATTTACGGGAGGCATTGGAAAAACTGCAGATCAATGATGCATCCCTTCAGTTTGAACCGGAAACTTCTATGGCTTTGGGCTTTGGATTCCGGTGCGGTTTTTTGGGACTTCTACATTTAGAAATCATTCAGGAACGTTTAGAGAGAGAATTTAATCTGGATCTGGTTACCACGGCTCCGGGCGTTATCTATAAAGTATATAAGACAAACGGTGAAGTGATCGATCTGACAAATCCATCTAACCTTCCGGACCCTTCGGAGATTGATTATATGGAAGAGCCGTTTGTATCGGCAGAGATCATGGTAACCAGCGAATATGTAGGAGCGATTATGACACTCTGCCAGGAGCGGCGGGGGACTTACATCAGCATGGAATATATGGAAGAAACCCGTGCACTCATCAAATACGATTTGCCGTTGAATGAGATCATATATGATTTCTTTGATGCTTTAAAATCCCGTTCCAGAGGGTATGCTTC
>CANODN010000277.1 GCA_947564765.1 uncultured Roseburia sp.
CGTCATGATGATTACGGTTTTGGTTTGTACCCTGTTCGGAAGCTGGGTGGCAAGTCTTGTGCCGAATACCACAATGGGAAGTTTTTCTGTATTTATGACACTGCTGCTTGGAATTAAATTCATTGTAAAGCCGGTTATGACGACCAAAGAAAATATGAATGCGGTAGATGGCAGGAAAAGGGTGATGCAGTCTGTCATCTGCGGAATTGTGGTGGGATTTATCTGTGGATTTATCGGCGCCGGCGGTGGAATGATGATGCTGTTGATTTTAACCAGTGTTTTGGGATATGAGTTAAAAACAGCCGTAGGAACCAGTGTGTTTATTATGGCATTTACTGCTTTTACAGGAGCGGTAAGTCATTTTGTTATCGGAGGAAGACCGGATCTATGGTGTCTGGTTTTCTGTGTAGCCTCCACCTTGCTATGGGCAAGGATTGCCGCAAAATTCGCGAATAAAGCCAGTGCTGCTACATTAAACCGTGTGACAGGGGTTGTACTGGCTGTCTTGGGCGCGGCGATTCTTTTGGTGAATTATCTGACGTAGTATAGCAGATGCAGGATTTTTTGGAAAAAATTTTAATTAATGATTGTAGTATTTTTTTCGTTGTGTTATAATTTTTTCTGTAAGCAGATATAGTATATCGGTAGTACATCAGCTTCCCAAGCTGAGGGGGTGGGTTCGACTCCCATTATCTGCTCTTAATTTTAAGTCTGGAATATACGTTCTGGACTTTTTTGTTTGTCATGGCAGTCTCATTTCTAAAAATAGATGAAAAAAGAGCAATGCGAAATGGCACTGCCCTGTACTTCAATAAAATATAAATTTTTTTGCAGGTTCGTTTCAGTTTTGCAAATAGATTATCGGATGATGTTATATTTCTGGTAGAGTTTCATACGGTATAATTTATCTTCTTTGATTTTGGAGATTTCATCATAACGATTATCGTCCACTAATTTTTCAATTAATGAGATCATGCGTTCTTCGCCTATCTCCTGATTCTCCTGATCCCGCATTAACAATGTCATATACTCATGCCTCCATTTCCTGTTTTTCTTAGCCTGTATTACAGTTGACTTTAATCTTTGCACAAAAGAATCCTCCGATTCCCTGCCTGCCGCATAGTCTAAAAATGCTTTCAGTTCTTCACTGATGTCATCCATTTCACTTTCTGAATTTAAGAATAGTTTTGTTACGCCGTCGTTCAGTGAAAGTTCTTTATCTTCCCTGCAGATATTTTCAAAAGTGTAGAGATGCCTTCCCAATCCAAATGCATCAAAGGTACATATAAAAATGATATAACAGGGGTTTAAGGTTTTATAGTACATTCCCTTATCCAGCATTTGTAAATCAAGCATACTTTGATAGTAGCGTGTCCGTTTGGGAAGCTCTTTGGTATCCGCTGCCTGCATTTCAATATCATAGACAGTTCCTTTATCATCCTTGACATAAACATCCAGCCGTATGCTTTTTGCATCTGCATCCGGCATAATACTCTTCTGCAGTTTTGGATATTCTATGTGATCGATCTCTAAATCCGGCAATATTCGTTGTAACAATTCTTTACACAATTCAGGATTCTGCATAACCTTCCCAAACAGGAAATCATTGGAAATTCCAAGCTCTTCCCAGTTTAATTCTGCTGTCTTTTGTCGGTTCATATTAGCCTTTCTGTTTTGAAATATCTTAGCACAATCCTTTGAACATATTATATATACAGCTGTACTAAAATACAATAAAATTATGGAAACAAATCAGCCAATTTGCCGCAGCACAGTTTCCTGCCGTTTTTTATTTTATCCTGTTAAATTGGAACCTTTATTTCTCTTTGACAGTAACCGTCATCCGTTCCTTCGTACCGTCTTCTTTGGCGTAAATGTATGCCTTTCCCGCAGCTTTTGCACGAATCTTCCCGTTTTGATCCACAGAGGCAACATTTTGATTGGAGCTGGAGTATTCCGGTTTGTTTTTAGAAGAAACCGTAACCTTTGCCTGATAATTTTCACCGACAGTCATGGATATGCTTTCTTTTTCAAATTGAATTTCCGGTTTCTTTACGGTGATTTCACAGGTTTTGCTGACGCCGTCTACCGTAACGGTGATGATGGCTGTCCCGTGTTTTACGGCAGTTACCAGACCTTTGTTATTTACGGTAGCGACGCTTTTTTTATTGCTTTTCCATTTTGGGGCGTTTTTGGATGAAGAGGTGACGGAAAGACGGAGCGTCTTTTTCCGATAGAGAGATGCAGAGCTTTTGCTCAGCTTGACAGACGGCTGTTTGACGGTAACCTTGCATTTGACAGAGGTTTTGTCCGCAGTCACTGTAATAGAGGCGGTTCCGGGTTTTTTGGCAAGGATTTTGCCATTTTCATCTACGGAAGCAATACTGGATTTGGATGACTTATAAGTGACCGGATGTCCGGTAGATGTGGAGGCCTTTAGCTGTTTGGATTCTCCTGCCTCTAAAGAAATCCGTTTGTCGCTTAATTGAATAGAGGTCTTTTGGACTGTCACCTTACAGCTGGCCTCTCCGTTTTTGATTTTGGCTGTAATCGTTGCAGAGCCGGATTTTTTGGCTGTGATTTTTCCATAGGTATTTACAGAGGCAACTGCAGAATTGCTGGAAGAAAAAGAAG
>CANODN010000278.1 GCA_947564765.1 uncultured Roseburia sp.
ACAATATTAAAATTTTGTGATACACTTGGAATTACTTTAAATGATTTGTTGGAATAAGATGCTTTGTGATGGGATGCAAATATTTCGTCACAATCTGCATATAATTGGAATACACCATGAGATTGGATAATATCGCAAGGGGAAGCAGGGCGGGGAGAATTTGTTCATACCAGAGCAAAAGCCCGCTTCCGGCGGCAGCTACGGAAACGGCCGGATGCGTAATGATAAATGTAATAAGTAAAAGTAACAGGATTAAAAGAAAATATTTTTTTTTCATAATACAATATATTAAAACAGGGAGGCGGCTATGAATTATTTAGAAAATCTTCAACCCCAAAATGTATTTCGTTACTTTCAGGAGATCAGTCAGATTCCCCGCGGTTCGTATCATACGAAAAGAATCAGCGATTATCTGGTGGATTTCGCAAAGGAGCATGGACTGGAGTACTACCAGGATCAGGATGACAACGTGATTATAATCAAGGAAGCATCTGCCGGTTACGAAAATGCAGAACCGGTGATTCTGCAGGGCCATATGGATATGGTCTGTGAAAAAGAGGCGGATTGCGAAATTGACTTTGAAAAAGACGGTCTGGATCTTTACGTGGACGGAGATTTTTTAAAGGCAAAGGGAACCACGTTAGGCGGAGATGACGGAGTTGCCGTAGCGTATGCTCTGGCCATTTTGGATGACGATACGCTGATGCATCCAAGGCTTGAGGTTGTGATCACCAGCGACGAAGAGGTAGGGCTTCTGGGAGCAAAATCCGTTGATCTGTCTATGCTGAAAGGTCATATTCTTTTAAATATTGATTCGGATGTGGAAGGGCATTTTCTTACAAGCTGTGCCGGAGGACTTTCTGCTTTGGTGAAGCTTCCGGTGACATGGCAGGAGGAAACGGGAAGCAGGATGTCGATTCGTCTTCACGGACTTTCCGGCGGACATTCCGGAAGTGAAATTGACAAAGAACATGCCAATGCGATTATTGAAATAGGAAGAATTTTAAAATATGCAGAACAGAGAATGCCAATCGGACTGATATCCTTAGAAGGCGGTTTAAAGGACAATGCTATTCCCAGGGAAGCATTTGGTGCGGTTGTGATTGCGCCCGATGACAAAGAGCTGTTTTATCAGTGTATAAAAGAAATCACGGCTGTTTTGCAGAAAGAATATCAGATATCGGAGCCGGAATTAGCGGTCAGTATAGAAACAGAAGCGGAAGGCAGTTATCCGGTTCTGACAGCGTCCTCTATGCAGAAAATACTGTTTTATCTGCGAAATGTGCCAAACGGCGTGATGCATATGAGCACCAACATCAAAGGTTTGGTGGAGACTTCTTTAAATGCCGGGATTATGAAACTGGATCAGGAAGCCTTTTCGGTTTCCACTTCTGTCCGCAGCAGTGTAGGAAGCCGGAAAGAAGAGCTGGCAGACAAATTGACGTATCTGACAGAATTTCTCGGAGGAGAAATTGCAATTGACGGAGACTATCCGGCATGGGAATATCAGGCAGAATCAAAGGTCAGAGATCAGATCACAGAAATATACAAAGAAATGTTTGGAAAAGCGCCTGTTTTTGAAGCAATTCACGCAGGACTGGAATGCGGTATGTTTGCCGATAAGATAGAAGGAATGGATGCAGTTTCCTTCGGACCGGATAACCTGGATATCCATACACCAAAGGAACGTTTGAGTATTTCCTCTGCCGAGAGGGTTTATCGCTTTTTAACAGAATTGCTGCGGGGTATGAAATAAGCTTCGTGGATCTGCGCAAATGTCTATGTTATGTTTTACTGTTTTTGACGATTGTAATAGCAGATGCATGGTTATTTCATTCGCTCTGGGAGATGACAGGCCGGAAAACAGAAGATGTATCCGAAACGGTACGGGCAGATATGGTATATTTCCCCGTACCGGAGTCTTCTTATGATACGAATGGATACGGCGTCAGTTTTTCGGACAGCTGGATGGAGGGCCGGAGTTTCGGAGGAGAGCGGCATCATGAGGGATGTGATATCATGGCAGCCATTGACAAACGGGGACATTATCCCATTGTCAGTATTTCCGACGGTTATGTGGAAAAAATCGGCTGGCTGAAGCTGGGCGGCTACCGGATCGGGATTCGAAGTCCAAACGGTGTTTATTTTTATTATGCTCATTTAAACGATTATGCACCAGGCATTGGGATCGGCGACGAGATAAAAGCAGGAGAACTGATTGGCTTTATGGGAGATACCGGATATAGTGAGACAGAAGGTACAACGGGTTATTTCCCGGTACATCTGCACCTTGGGATTTATCTGAATGATGAGAATGGGGAGGAGCACAGTTATAATCCCTATCCTTTTTTAAAAGAGCTGGAATCAAACAAACTGAAGTTTTGTTTTGAATAGGAGAGATACGAATGCGTCTGGATAAATTGCTTTCGAATATGAAGATCGGAACAAGAAGCGAGGTAAAACGTTATATCAGGCAGGGAAATGTTACCGTGGATGGCAGCAGCCGGGTACTTCCGGAGCAGCAGGTTGATCCTTTGAAACAGGAAATCTACTGCTTTGGAAAGCCGTTACAGTATCAGAAATATGTCTATTATATGTTTCATAAACCGGGCGGCTGCGTAACGGCGCGTA
>CANODN010000279.1 GCA_947564765.1 uncultured Roseburia sp.
GATATACTGGAATGTCCTTTCGCTGATACACATGCGCTTTTTATATCAGAATATACATTTGATTCAGAATACTTTTCATTAAAGTTCAAAACTTTAGTTATCCAGACATAAGCCTCCGGACTTTCTGGATCTGCTATTGTTTCTCCTTCAAAAATTAAATTCTCTAAAATTATACTATCATCACTATCAACTTTCGCTGCCTGAATAACAAATTCATTAGAAAACAACAATATTACAACTAATATTAATGTACAAACTCTTTTCATCTACTTTCTCTCTCCTGTTTATGCATATATCAGAATATCTAAGATATCTTCATTTATTGTATATTTTTATTTTACAAGCTACTTTTATTCTAACATAATGAAACTTTCCTGCCAAGACGTTCTGCTCTTTTGAAAGCATTGTATCTCTCACAATAACATTCCATTCGCAACCTGCACTTCCCGCCAACCAAAATCCGGCTCTCCCTCGCAATCTCCCCACTGCACCGTCAACGCCAGCATCAAATCCCCGGCAAGATACAGATAATGCCTGCATGCGCTGTCAAAGCCCTCTGCTTCTATTACATCTTTTCCCTTCCTTTTCTGCAAATCCGGAGGCAAAAAACAAACACGATCAAAAGGAACACGCAGTCCCTCTCCTGTCATTTTCACATAACTCTCCTTCAACGTCCATAACGTCAAAAACCGTTTTGCTTCTGCATCCTGTAAAATATCCTTTTTCTCCTGATTGTCTGCATTTCCTCCAAAGACATAGGAAAACTCTTCCCTGCTGCAGCATTTTTTAACAATTCTTTTGTTTACCCGGCGCATGCTCTCTGCGTCAATTCCGACTTCCTTTTCCGAAAGTACGGCCGCAACTCCGCCCCTGCAATGACTGATATTAAATTTCAAAGCCGGATCTGCCGCATAATATGGCTTTCCGTATTCGTTTTTCTTTATCAAATCTTCCCTGAAATCTGTTTGAAAAAAATCCCGAAATCCCTGTTTTAAGAGATCCATTGCAATCTCATGTCCGCTCCCTTCATCGGAAATTGGCTTTCTGCAATAATAGACCATACCGTTTTTTTTCATACCCATATCATGATATCCCTTCTTACCGTCGTATTTCAATCTTAGTATCGCTGACAGTTATCTAATAACAGGCAATCGTATACGTTAATTTTCTCCAAATCTGCGATATCGTCTGAGAAACTATATCAACTACATTATAAAAAGCTGCTGCAATATCTGCAACAGCTTTTTATGAATCCATGCTATTTTTTAATTTTTACTTTTTTCACGGAAGACCATTTTCCACGTACTTTCTCCCCTGTGGAATCCAAATTGTACGCACAGACACGGATATAATAGGTTTTTCCTTTTTTCAGTTTTCCAATCGTTGCTTTTGTCTTTTCTGCAGTGACAGAAGAAGCTTTTTTGAATTTCCTGTTTGTACTGTATACAATTTCATATCCGTCTGCATTCTTCACTTTTTTGTATTTTACCAGGGCTTTTTTGGATTTTGAATTTTTTACAGAGGAAAAGGATACTTTTCCCGGTTTTGCAACCTTTTCCCATTTTGCATACAGCACATAATTTTGTTTTGCGCCTGCTGCAATCTGTGTGATCTTATTTTTAAATCCACTGTCCGTATACCATCCTGCAAATAAATATCCTGGTCTGGAAGGATTTTTAAGACTGACGCCTCCGTTTTCATAACGCGTTGGATTCGAAGAATGATTCACACCTCCGTTCAACTGATATGTCACCGTATAAAATGGTACTTTATCTTCCTCGCATACCCGGTAATACACAGGCAGTACATGTTCTTGGTAAACTCCGATTCTTCCTGTTGCATAGCGATTACCATCCCGCTCTGCATATTCAGGATGACTCCATATATAGATTTCATACTGTCCGACATAGGCAGTATTTCTATGTCTTTCTACTGTAATCTGTTCGGAGCTGTCATCCGTATAAACAATATCCAGCGCCAGCCCATATAAATCAACCTCTGTCTCGAGCCCAAAATCCTCATATATTTTCTCCGGTTCCTTAAGGATCGAAATGCTTTTTACCTCAATAACGGCAACCGGTATCTCCAGAGTAACACCCTGGCAAGAAAGAATCATCGCATTTTCACCAAGAATCGGATTGCCATCTTCCTCACAATTCTTCCAGGAAAAGCTTC
The DNA here is from genome assembly GCA_947564765.1 of uncultured Roseburia sp. Taxonomy (GTDB): domain Bacteria; phylum Bacillota; class Clostridia; order Lachnospirales; family Lachnospiraceae; genus Roseburia_B. Next base: position 2,176 of record CANODN010000279.1, read on the forward strand.
CTTGCACGTTACTTCCATCCTCTTCCATGCGGAGTCCGGCGACGCCTTCTCCAGCATTATATTCCATGTATTCTCCGACTATTATTTTTGATGTTCCGTCTTGATAATTCACCTTCACTTTCAGCCCGTTTGCCCCAATATAATTATGAAACATGGTACTCCGAACAATTTTCTGAAATGGATTTTCTATAAGCTCCATAGACTCTGCCTGCATTTCCGTTTCCGAATATTCTGCAGCATCCGTTTCCTCTGTTAAAACCGCTCCAAAGGAAACATCCGGTACTGCTGTAATCAGCATAGCTGCAGCAAGAATTGTCATAAATACTTTATTTCTTTTCATCATACGTTTTCTCTCCTTTGTTAAAATATAAAACAAAATATTCATTTGTTCCTGTATCAGTATATAATATTTTAAATCATATATCAACTATTTGT
>CANODN010000280.1 GCA_947564765.1 uncultured Roseburia sp.
GGAAAAGAGCGACACTACCACCATGGATTTCAACTCCGACGTGAAAGTCTTGAAGCAGAGGAATCTGTGATCGGTTCTATGATTATGGATAAAGAAGCCATCGTAATTGCAATTGAAATGCTTTTGCAGGAGGATTTCTATTACCAGCAGTATGGATTGCTGTTTCAGGCAATGACAGAGCTGTACAACGCCGGTGAGCCGGTAGATCTTGTAACACTGCAGGCTAAGCTAAAGGCAATGAATGCACCGATTGAGATCAGCAGTATGGAATTTGTAAGAGATTTACTTACTGCAGTACCTACTTCTGCAAATGTAAAATCCTATGCTCAGATCGTAAAAGACAAATCATTGCTTCGCTCTTTGATTAAAGTAACAGAAGAAATCGGAAATAAATGTTATTTAGGCCAGGAAGAGGTAGAAGATATTCTTGCGGATACCGAGAAGAATATCTTTCATCTTTTACAGAACCGGGGCGTTCGGGAATACGTGCCCATCAAGGAGATTGTTTTAAATGCTTTGGAAAAGATTGAACAGGCTTCTAAGACACAGGGAAATGTAACAGGAATTCCCACCGGTTTTATTGATCTGGATTATAAAATGTCCGGTCTGCAGAATTCTGATTTTATACTTGTTGCGGCCAGGCCGTCTATGGGTAAGACAGCCCTTGTCTTAAATATTGCCCAGTACGTTGCTTTTCATGAGAATATGGCAACAGCTATTTTCAGTCTGGAGATGTCAAAGGAACAGCTTGTCAATCGTCTGTTTTCACTGGAATCCAGAGTCGATGCACAGGTTTTGCGTTCCGGTAATTTAAATGATTCCGACTGGGAAAAACTGATCGAAGGAGCAGATGTGATTGGTAAATCCAATCTGATTATTGATGATACACCGGGAATTTCCATATCGGAATTGCGGAGCAAATGCAGAAAATATAAGCTGGAGCATGATTTGAAATTAATTATTATTGATTACCTGCAGCTGATGTCGGGAAGCGGAAAAAGCGATTCCAGGCAGCAGGAAATTTCCGATATTTCAAGATCGTTAAAAGGTCTTGCCAGAGAATTAAATGTACCAGTGATTGCATTATCCCAGCTCAGCCGTGCAGTAGAACAGCGTCCGGATCATAGACCGATGCTTTCTGATCTCAGAGAATCCGGCGCCATTGAGCAGGATGCCGATGTCGTTATGTTTATTTACCGTGACGATTACTATAATAAAGACACCGATATGAAAAATATTGCAGAAATTATTCTGGCCAAGCAGAGAAACGGCCCGATCGGTACGATTAATTTAGTATGGCTTCCGCAATATACCAAATTTGCGAATATGGAAAAATAAGGAACGAAAATATTGCCGTCGAATTTTCACGACCAAAATTCGTTGCGAATTGTTCTACTCTCTTCTATAATGAATATATATAGAGGAAGGAGGCAGTTCATTTGGACAAGCTACGTTATATGATTTCAGATGCAGCAGGTTTGGTGAATGTGGAAGCGCATGTATTGCGCTACTGGGAAGAAGAGCTGCAGCTTGATATTCCCCGCAACGAAATGGGGCATCGTTATTATACCAAAGAGAACATACAGCAATTCCTTAAGATAAAAGAATTAAAAGAGCAGGGATACCAGCTGAAAGCAATTAAAATGGTAATCCACAACGGGAAGAAGCCGGAGGAGGCTGCTGCTTTGACAAACAATGGAACGTTGGCAGAGCGAAATACGTCTATGCAGACCACTTCCGGAGGCCATTCCGTAAACTACGCCTCTCCGGAAGAGAAAATGGCACAATTTCGGCTTTTGATGAGCGGAATTGTAAAAGAAGCCCTATCGGAAAACAACGCATCCCTCGGAAAAGAAATCGGAGAAAATGTAGGAGACCGGGTTTTGAAAGAGATGAATTATCTGATGCGGGAACAGGACGAGCAGGAAGAGGAGCGCTACCGGAAGTTAGATGCGGCAATCCGGGAATTGAATGCGAAAAAGCTAAAAGGCAGTGCAAAGAAAAAAGAACCGCACCGCTTATTTGCCAAAAAAGAAGTAACTACATAAAAAAAAACTGTGTACAGAATTTGTACACAGTTTTTTTGATCAATTTTTGATTTGTGATTAGCCCTGCTCAATTGCTCCTGTCGGACAGGAACCTGCACATGTACCGCAGTCTACACAAGAACCTGGATCGATTTCATATTTGCCGTCGCCAGCAGAGATAGCTCCTACCGGGCAAGCTCCTTCGCAGGTTCCACAGCTAACGCAAGAATCTGTAATAACGTATGCCATTGGTTAATCCTCCTTATGTAATTCGATTATAGCTGTATAACAGCTTAAAGAATATTCTAATACAAAAGAAATGTGAATACAAGTATAAATAAAGTATTTTTCGAAGAACATAAAAGAAGTAATTGCATAAAAGGTGAAATGGTATTATAATAACCAAGTCAGAAACTATGAATGGATCGCTGATAACGGCTTAATAATTGCATTACATAAGGAGGATTTTACCAATGGCATACGTTATTACAGATTCTTGCGTTAACTGTGGAACCTGCGAAGG
>CANODN010000281.1 GCA_947564765.1 uncultured Roseburia sp.
TCCAAGACGGCAGTCAATCTTCGTATAGTCCCTGGTGTTATATCCATGGGTATCCGATTCAAATACCGGTGAAAAATAAATGGCATTGATTCCCAGTTTCTTCATGTGAGGAATCCACTCTTTCACTTTTAAAATCCGATGCGTTAATACGCCGTCATTTTCAAAAGGCGCACCGCAAAATCCCAAGGGATAAATCTGATAAAATACACTTTCATATGCCCACATATGCATTTCCTTCCTTAAATAAATTGATTGTTTTCTTCCTGATATTCATATTGAATGCCTGCCAGTTTACTTTTGATTTCCTCCTCTGAAACCTGAAAGGTCCGGCAGAATTCTGTTAAAGACGGATAATGATCCCTCAGCTGCGTGTTGATATAACTCAGCAGCATCACAGGATCTTTCGGTAAATTCATATCCATGCTTATCCCCTTCTTTCTACACCGTATCTTGCCTCTAATTCTTTTACCTTCTCTAAATAAACATTCTGTTTCTTCTGCTGCAGCAGTTTATCCATAAGCTGATCCTTGATATCCGCAAATGCTACAGCCTGCTCTTCTTTTTTGTCCTCCACCAGAATCAGATGATATCCAAACTGTGTCTGCACCGGTCCGATTACTTCTCCCACTGTTCCCTCAAAGGCTGCTTTTTCAAATTCCGGCACCATCTGTCCTTTTCCGAAATAGCCCAGATCGCCGCCTTTTTCTTTGGAAGGGCATGTGGAATATTCTTTTGCAGCATCCTCAAAGGATTTCCCTTCTGTAAGTTCAGTAAGAATTTTTTCTCCCTGTTCCTTTGTCTCTACCAGAATATGCTTTGCTTTCACCTGCTTTTCACTGACAAACTGCTTCGGATTCGCATCGTAATATGCCTTTGCCTCTTCCTCGGTAAGGGTTACCTTGTCAATCACGCTGGTAGCCGCCATATGGCTGGCCAGTTCATTTTCCATTTTGGCAAGGGTTTCCTTGTACTCTTTGCTTTCTTTGATTTTATTTTCTTCCGCCATTTTGGAAAAAAGATGAAATCCGATCAACTGCTCCACCAACTCATCCTGCGCCTTCGGGTTGGATAAATAAATCTGCTGCTCCGGCGGATAATTGGCGATCAGATCTTTGACCTCTTTTTCCGTAATCTCATGTCCTGCAGATACTGCTAAAATTTTGTCACTCATTTGTATACCTCTTTCCTTATTATTGTATATTTTTTCATATATAAAGGGATACCCGAAGGGTGTTTCCTTATTTATGTGTATTTCGCTCCCGCTTTGCAGATTTCTGTCCTCTCCAATGATACAAATACGTGGAAAAATACAAAACAGACGCAAAAATTACAATCATAGGTCCTGTCGCTACATTGGTATAATAGGAAGTAAACAGTCCTGTTATACCGGAAAACAAAGAAAATAATACGGAAAAGAAATGATATTCCCTCATATTTTCCGAAAGGTTCCTGCTGGCTGCCGCAGGTAGAATCAAAAGGGCATTGATAATTAAAATCCCCACCCATTTAATCGATAAAGTCACTACCAACGCCACAAATACGGCAAAGAGATTCTCCATAAGACGCACCGGAATATGCCTGCTGGCTGCCAGGGTTCTGTGGATTCCTGCCGCATTCAGCCGGTTAAAGCAAACAACAAAGAAAATCAGTGTCGCAGCAAACAACAGCAAAAGATATACAATCTCTTTTCGGGTAATACTCAAAATATCTCCCACCAGAAGAGAGGAATATTTGCTGAAATTTCCACCCTGGGACAAAATTGCCAGTCCCACTGCCACACTGCAGGAAGAAAAAACAGAAATAATCGTATCGGCCGAAGCATTGCTTTTACTGCTGATATAATTTAAGAGCAGTGCAAAAAGCACGGCAAATACAATCATGGACAGCGTGGTATCCGTAATTCCAAGTACAATTCCAATTGCAATTCCGGTCAAAGCCGAATGTCCCAATGCATCTGAGAAAAAAGCCATTTTCCGGTTTACGATCACGGTTCCTAACATCCCGAACAACGGAGTGATGATCAATATGGCAAGTACTGCATTCTGCATAAAACCATATTCTAACATTTACATCCCCTCCTCTTTGAATTCCGGCGAAGGAGAATTCCTTTGCTTCTTCCGGTCTGATACATAACCCGGAAGCTCTTCCAAACCGAATATCCCATGAAACTCTTCGCTTTCGAAAACTTCTTTCGCACTTCCTTCTTTTAAAATCGTCTGATCTAAAAGAATCACCTTATCGGCATATTTTACCACATAATCCAGATCATGGGAAATCAGAATAATGGACAGATCAAAATTATTTTTCAGATATTCCATAGTCCGGTAAAACAATTCCATGCCGTTTTGGTCCACGCCGGAAACCGGTTCGTCTAACAGCAGAAGATTCGGCTCATTCATAACAGCCATAGCCAGAAGCACTCTCTGCAGCTGTCCGCCGGAAAGATTACATACCTGCCGGTCAATCAAATCCTCTGCTTCAAAGATCTCCAGGGCTTTTTTGATCTCCCGTTCAATTTTTCTGCTTTTTTTCAAAAATAC
>CANODN010000282.1 GCA_947564765.1 uncultured Roseburia sp.
TTGAGAGAAAGCATTAGTACAGAAATAAAGGGAAAGAGGAAGGGATAGACGAAAAATACAGACAGGGAGGAACCGCTATGAATTTTGCAGTAATTCTTTCCGGCGGAACGGGAAGCCGTTTGAAGGGAATTGACATACCGAAACAATATTATAAAGTCCGCGGCAGAACGATATTAAGCTATTGTGCAGAAAGCCTGGAAGAGTCGGAGTCTATCGACGCTTATATCATTGTTGCTGCAAACGAATGGCAGGAGGAGGTTTTACGGGAAATAAAAGAAATTTCAGAAACAAAGCCGCCTTTTAGTACAAAATTCAGGGGTTTTGCCAGGCCGGGAGAAAACAGGCAGACGTCCATATTAAATGGGCTGTATGCATTAAAGCAGCATGCTGGGGAGCAGGATGTTATCCTGATACAGGATGCCGCAAGACCATGTACATCAGGCGGATTGATTCAAAGATGTATAGAAGCGGCAGAGGAGGCAGAAACAGATGGAGCAATGCCGGTGCTTAAGATGAAAGATACCGTATATTACAGTGCGGATGGTCAAAAAATAGATTCGTTATTGGAACGGGATAAGATTTTGGCGGGACAAGCGCCGGAAGCATTTGTGTACGGTACTTATCTGCGAGCCAATGAAGCTCTGACAAAAGAAGAGCTGCTTAAAATCAACGGCAGCAGCGAGCCGGCGGTAAAAGCAGGTCTTTCCATTGCTTTGGTAGATGGAGAAGAAAAAAATTTTAAGATTACCACCGCAGAGGATTTAAAACGGTTTGAAAAGATCATGGAGGATGTATGAAGGCTTATGTTTTGAATGGAATCGGAAAATTGGATTATATGGATGTACCGGCGCCGGAGTTAAAAAGCGGTTGGGCATTGGTAAAGGTGAAAGCGGCGGGAATCTGCGGCTCGGATATACCGAGGATTTTTCAAACGGGTACGTATCATTTTCCGACGATTCCCGGACATGAATTTGCAGGTGTAGTTACAGAGGTCTGCGACGATAAAGATAGGGAATGGATTGGGAAACGTGTGGGAATATTTCCGTTGATTCCCTGTCAGGAATGCTTTGTCTGCAGAAGCGGGCAGTATGAAATGTGCCGCAGCTATGATTATCTTGGTTCCAGAAGAGATGGCGGATTTGCCGAGTATGCGGCAGTTCCTGTGTGGAATCTGATTGAGCTGCCGGAGGAGATGAGTATGGAGGCAGCTGCTATGTTAGAGCCGGCTTCGGTTGCGCTTCATGCGGTGAGGAGGCTTAAGCTTACGCCGAATGATACGGCGGCATTATACGGTCTGGGAACCATCGGTTTGATTGTGGCACAGTGGCTGCGTATGTTCGGGATACGAAAGGTTTATGCAGTCGGACATCATCCAAAGCACGGGGAGATGATGAAAAAAACAGCCTCTGGGGACTATGCGTATTACAATGCGGGCAGCCCGAAAAGCGAAATGGCGGAGGATTCCATATCCTGGATTATGGAAAATACAGACAGAGAAGGTGTTTCCGTTGCCATTGACTGCGCCGGAACAAATGAGACACTGACCAATTGTTTGAATTGTGTAAAACCGGGAGGACAGGTGCTGGCAGTGGGAAATCCGAAGGGAGATATGATGCTGGATCAGTCCTCTTACTGGAAAATATTAAGAAACCAGATTCGTTTGACGGGAACCTGGAATTCTTCTTTTTGTCATGACAGAGAGGATGACTGGCATAAAGTGATAGAAGCATATGGGAAGGGGGAACTTTGCCTGACTGATTTTATTACTCACAGATTTGCATTTGCCAAATTAAAGAAGGGACTTTTGACTGCCAGAGAGAGAACAGTTTATCAAAATAAAATTATGATTGTAAACGAAGAAAGATGCGGACTTAAGAAACAGAGCCAATAAGCCGATATAACAGGTAGATTTAGGTTCTGAAATATGTTTTGAAATAAAAGAGAAAGGAAAGGCCAAGAGGGCCGGGTGAGGATCATGGAAGATAACAGAGCAGAACAGAAAGAGGCGTTAGAAGTACTGATTGAGTTTAATGAGCGTGTTTTAAAGAATATGAGAATTATTGTAAAGGAATTGTCCGGTGAGCGTTTGGAGGATACCAATCAATTTCTGAGGGGTATTGCAGATGCATTAAACTGGGAAATTCAGGTAGTAAACGGCACAATGGATATGTTAAATGACGGAAAAGAGCGGATCAACAAAGAAGAGTTTAATGCCGCTGTAATCAAATTAAGCGATGCGATCAAAGCAGATGAAGATGCGGCAATGGCAGCTGCATTTACAGAGTTGATTCCGTTGTTTGAAAATCTGGGTGCGGCAGCCAGAGAAGTAACTGCATAGGAGATTTGGAGCAGTAAGGAAAGCCGGCTTTTGGGAGCAACAGAAGCCGGCTTATTTTTTGCAGAAAACAGGAAGTTCTGTCATTGCCATATTTACAGGAATGTTTTAAAATAGATTATAGTTAAGAAATTAGTTTAAGGCAGAGGATTTTCTATGAAATTATTGTTTTTTCAATGGCATTCTTTT
>CANODN010000283.1 GCA_947564765.1 uncultured Roseburia sp.
ATCCGCTTAACAAGACCTTCACATTCGGTCTTACTTTCTCTTACTAACCATAAAAGAAAAAATGAAATGCACAAAAATCTGTATGGATGCGCAAAAATATGCATTAGCATTTTATGAAAAATTCGGTTTTAAAGTTACATCAGAGGATTTTTTAGAAGAAGGCATTGTGCATAATACTATGGAATTAAACGTTTCATTATAAATTCCACTGCCTCATCATAAACAAAACCTGTTCAGGAGGAGATCATTTATGGATGTAAAAGAATTAAAATGGATCAGAGAGCCACAAGATTACAAAATTGAAAAAGACAGAATCGAAATCATTACCAAACCTTATACCGATTTATGGCAGAAAACCTATTACCATTTTCAAAACGACAACGCACCTGTTCTGCAAATGGAAACGGAAGAAGCATATTTTAGCTTTGTTGTTAAGACAGAATTTGAGGAAAGTTGTCACAGATTTGACCAATGTGGCATTGTAATGTATCTGGACAGCGAAAACTGGCTCAAAGGCTCTGTGGAATATGAAAACGATGCCTATCAACATTTAGGAAGCGTCGTGACAAATAATGGTTTTTCAGATTGGGCAACAACGGTGATAGATGCTTCGGTAAAATCAATGTGGTATCGGCTCAGCCGCAGGGAAGACGATTATTGTATGGAATATTCTACAGACGGAATCACTTTTCATCAAATGCGCATTTGCCATATGCACAAAGGAAACGGCAAAATACAGTTTGGCATTTATGCCTGTTCTCCGGAAAATTCTTCTTTTAAAGCAATCTTCTCAAATATGAAGATCATGGATTGCCAATGGAACGCCCATGATGGACAGCAGCCGGACTGATTTCCGTCTGTAGAACCGATTTATTTCAAATATTTTGTAAAAAACTCCGTCAGCTTGTCAAAGGGAATCGCATCTTTTCCGCCGCCATCGTATAAATCTGTATGAACCGTATCCGGAAGAATCAGAAGCTCTTTGTTTTCTGCATAGGGATTATCCTTTACCATATTTGCGTAAGCATCTCTGCCAAAATAGCAGGAATGTGCATTTTCCCCATGCATAATCAAAACAGCGCTCCTGATCTCATTGCTGTATTGCAGGATAGGCTGATTCAAAAAAGACATACAGCCAGTTACATTCCAGCCTCCATTGGAGTTCAGTGAACGGATGTGGTACCCCCGCTCTGTCTTGTAATAATCATAATAATCCTTAACAAAAAACGCCGCATCCTCCGGAAGGGGATCTACAACACCGCCGCCAAGTGCATAATTCCCATTCCTGTAATCGGCAATTCGCTGAGCATTCATAGCCTGACGCTTTGCGTAACGTGCATCCGCACTGTCTTCGGAATCAAAATAACCCCTGGCATTTACACGGGACATATCGTACATGGTAGAGACTGCCGTCGCTTTGATTCTGGTATCCAGAGCAGCCGCATTCAATGCCATGCCGCCCCAGCCGCAAATGCCAATAATGCCGATTTTTTCCGGATCAACATTCTCCTGCAGGGACAAAAAGTCGACAGCTGCCTGAAAATCCTCTGTATTGATATCCGGAGAAGCCATATAGCGGGGCTCGCCGCCGCTCTCGCCGGTAAACGACGGATCAAATGCCATCGCCAGAAATCCCCGTTCCGCCATATTCTGGGCATACAAACCAGATGCCTGTTCCTTGACAGCGCCAAAGGAACCGCACACTGCAATTGCTGAAAGTTTTCCTTCTGCATCTTTCGGGACATACAAATCCGCTGCCAGTGTAATACCGTAACGGTTATGGAATGTAACTTTGCTGTGATTGACTTTTTCGCTCCTGGGAAACGTTTTATCCCATTCTTTTGTTAACTTTAATTTTTCTGTTTCCATTGAAAATACCGTCCTTTCTTTTTCCGATTCTTTTTTAATTATTTTACCTCTGTAACGAAACATCTGCTAATGGCAATTATTCATATCGTGATATGATTTTTTTTCATTTCATGCTATAATGAAAAAACCAAATCGTCGGGAAAATCGTTTTGCCTCCCAAATGAACCGCAGAAAGGCTTTGCAAGCCCCAAATAAGGTGGTATATATCATGGAAATCAGAACATTACGATATTTTTTAGAGACTGCCCAGGAAGAAAACATGTCAAAAGCGGCCGAAAAGCTTCATGTATCTCAGTCAACACTTTCCAAACAGCTGAAAGGCCTGGAAGAAGAGCTTGGGAAAAAATTATTTCTCCGCCACAGTTTTTCCATCGAACTGACGGATGAGGGAATGCTCCTTCGCAAAAGAGCACAAGATCTGCTTTCCATGGCAGATAAAATTATGGCGGAGTTTTCCTCTATGGATGATGTCATTGGGGGCAACATTTATTTTGGCTGTGCAGAATCTTATCAGATCCGGCATCTTGCCAGAGTCATTAAACATTTCAAACAAAAGTATCCGGATTTTCATTACCACATTACAAGCGGAGACACGGAACAGGTCATAGAAAAGCTTGAGAAAGGGATTCTCAACTTTGCCGT